>CABPZV010000069.1 GCA_902462015.1 uncultured Eubacteriales bacterium
ACCGTCATTAAGACTACCGCCTTAATGACGGGACATCTTGCCTAAGTTATGTTTTTTGCTTAAAAAGCAGCAGCGAAGGAAAATGCAGTTTTAGCATTTTTTACGGTGCGATAGAATTTGCTGTTCGGATTTTAGAGTTTTTCATGTTCCGGGGCTCTCCGGTTTTGCTCCTGTATGATGCCGGATTTTGATTTTGCCAGGAGATCACGCTTTGTGCCGTATTGTTCCCCGAACCGGTGAAAAGCCCTGACTGTGCAAGCGCATTTGCTTCTGCCTGCATAACAGCCTGCTTGTATTGCTCTCCTCGTTCTCTTATTTTTCTCATGACCGGTTGTTTTCTGTCGAAGTCCATCATGTCAAGGCAGGCGAGCGCGGCGTCTGCATTCTGAGGATTAAAAAAACCGGCCTGATAGAACTGCAGAGCCATTTCGTTCTGTGCAACACGCGAATAAGGGGATTCCTTAGCCGCTGTAATTTCGATATCAAAAAGCGGCGTCCTGTATCCAAGCTCGACTCCGAAAGCGCTCTGCTGTTTTTGGGGTGAAATATTTTCAGAGCTGTATGAAATGAACTTTTGTATCCCGTCCTCGCCTGTAATCCTGAAGCACCGGGCAGTATCATAAAACTGGCGGATGAGTTCGATTGTCATCAAGCACAGCTTGCGGAAAGCGCGGTAAGACGCCTTGCATGAATCCCGGTCGAGGCGGCTTCCTGCCTCCTGCATTGCGGCGATTGCGGAAGCGGCGGTAACTCCGCCGGAGGAGCCTCCGTTTGAAACATCCCGGTTTCCGGTTGTCTCCTTAAGCTCGTCAATTTTATTCTGAATCGCCGTAACGTAGATAGAATCAAGACGTCCTGCTGAAATTGGGCGGTAGGTGGCGTCCGTAATTGCGCCGGAGCAGTGTACGATGTCGGAGGAAAGGTCGCAGTATTCGCTTTCATTAATCGGGCTGTCTTCGCTTATAAGTATTCTCGGCACAGCGCACGCAAGCATATTTTTCATAATAGCTTGATTGCCGCGGTCGATATAAGCCTGACAGTTTTTTCCGACGTCTATGTAGCCAAAGCCTGCAGGAGTGCCGGGAGTGGGGAAGAGTACGTCAAAGATAAAGGGATACATTCCGTGATCGTAAAGACCGCGCGTCCTGAGCATTGGATCGTTTTCGGTTGCATAAAGCAGCTCGTCGCCGACGAATTTGCAGTAATGCAGAACAGTACGCTTTCCTTCGCGCTTTTTATAGTACCAGTCGATAACGGCAGATTTTCCGCTTGTGTCAATCGAATCATCGCAGATATACTGCGCGCTTTCCTGATTTGCCCCGGACAGCTTTCCTGCAAGCGCGGGATATTTCGCTTCAAGCAGATCTGTATCGGCAAGCTCTACAGAGAACAGGTTGCGTGAAGACTGAATATCCCGTACTCCCGGTTCCCAGTAAAGGGAGAGGATATCTATGTCCTTCAGCGTAATATCTCCGAGACCGCCGTGCTTGCTCCCGTCCCAAAAAACACCGTAAACTGCGGTACCGGAGCGGCATTTGTGATCCCACGCATCGGAATAAATTTGTTCAAAATCGTTCTGATCAAAGATTACTGGGAGAATTGAGGATAACTTTTCTGCCTCCCATCTATCGCCCTCCTCACGCGGAAGAATTGTAGGGGACGGCATATTATCCATAGCATTAGCATGTTTTGTCTGAATGCAGTTAAAAAGCCAGGCCGAGACTGGTTTGACCTGCTGTTCGCCTCCTCGCATGCAGTCCCAGTGACGGAGTTTGTACCACTGTTCGTTTTCGATTATACGCCGTTCAAGATTTGCCTTGCCAGCCCTATACTTCTGAAGAATTGAATATGCCTGCCGTATCTGATCTCGGCCTATCGGAGGGCGGTACGGCTGTGACGCGGCTTCTGCCGCGTTTTTTTCTTCCGATTCATTGCCGTGACTGTGATTTCTGTGCAGGCTTGAGGCTTTTGCCGGCTCCGTTATACTGGGATATCCGTTCGGCAAGTTAAAATGCCCCGGTATGAAAGTTTTTGTTTCGGACTTTTTGTCCGAAGAGTCTGATCTAATCATATTTATGACCATGCCTTTCGTATATATTGTGACTTTCGGACACGACCTTGCCGTTCCTTTCTGAATTCCACCGCGGTTTCGTGCTGCTTTCCTTTTAAGCTTCTTTTATTATTTCAATCCTGCCGCCAGGCTCCGGCGCCGGAAGTTTTCCTAAAGCTTCGCGCGGAATATCGAGAAAAAGATGCAGCGGATTCGTCCTGTAAGCGCCGTCCTCCTCCTTAGTCCTTGGCGGGATAGGTCTGCTCATACAGAAGTACCTGACCTCGTCCGCGACGTGATCCTCGCCGTCAGTGTTTAGATCCTCGGGCTTTGATATATCATAGAGCAGCAGCGGCATGGTACGAATGAAAGCGCGGCAGTTTGAGAATACGTACATCATAGCAAACCCTTCACGGTCGAAGGCCATGCGGTAATGAACCTGGAGCCACCCCGGAATTCTTTTGTGATCGCCCGGAATAAAATGCACTCCGCAGCGCGCCGCCGTCTCGGCGATGCTTTCGCCTGTTTCCGCATCCCATATCGCAGGATCTGCGATTCCGGTGATATGTTTTCCGGCAAGAAAAGGGTGTTCTGTTTCGATGCGGTGGATTTCATCGAACACCGCTTTCGGCGTCCAGCGTACTCCTTCGTTTGGAGTTCCGGTACAGCCGTAAAGCTCAAGAATTCTGAAAGCTGTGCCGTCGTGATCGACCGCCCACCAGCCGCATGAAAAAGGTCTGTTGTATCCCCAGTCAAACGAGCGGAAAATACGCCAGTCCGCCGGAATGTCAAACGGAGCTATGACATGAGTGTAGCGTCTGTCTCGGTAATGCTCCGGCCTGTCCGAAAACTCCTCAAAGAACTGCCCTTCGTATACGTCCCAGCGCCCGTAGAGCCACGCGTCCCTCAGCTTCGGCGGAAGAGCCTGCAGCTGTTTTATATAGTCGGGCTGGGCTCGCATTAAAGCGGCATTGTCGGTAACAAGCGACTGTATAAAGGTGTAGTCCTCCGGATTTTCGCCCTCTTCATATCTGCGGTCGATGAAGATCCGCTTTATATACCCGTGTCCCTGTCCGCCCGGATTGCAGGTGTAATATATGCGTTTGGGAAAAGCTCCGACTCCGCGCAGGCACGCAGTAATCGATTTCATCTGAAATTCCGAAAGCTGAGTTGCCTCGTCAAGAAAGATAATATCGAATTCAACGCCCTGGAGACGGTCGAGATCCTTGTCGCAGGCGCAGTAGGAAAAGCTTATCGTACTGCCGTTTGAAAATCGGAGAAGCTTGTCCTTGTCGTTGTATTTTGCAATTCCGGTGAGCTGCGAGCGAAGAATCCTTATGTGGTTTCCCATCAGCTCCGGATAGGTTCGCCTGACAATTAGAAGCTTGATACCCGGATACCGAAGCGAGAGAAGAACCGCCTTTGTACGTACAGCCCAACTTTTTCCCCCTCCGCGCGCGCCTCCGAAGCCGATATGCTTTGTTTTCGCTTTAAGAAAGAGCTTTTGTTTTTCGCTCGGAGCGTCAAGCGTGAGCGCAATAACCCGGTTTGGCCTGAGTGCAGAAGTCCGGGCTTGCGCGAGTACCGGATTTTGGTTCTGTTTGGGCTTAGCCGCATGGGTTTGCGCCGGCATGGAGCCTTGCTCTTGCTTAAGTCCGCAATCCTGTTTTTTTGTGATGCTCATTCGCTGTACCCCTCGTCACCCTCTATGCGGACAAGGATTTCATTATGGGCAGAATTGTCCTCGATCTCCGGCGCGAGCAGCTGCCTTTCAAGATTTTTAAGCTTAAGATGTTTTTCAAGACGTTCCGGCGGCGAATCGAGCATTTGTATGTCCTTTATCTCTTTTATAGAGGCAACAATCTGTCTGAAACGCTGAGTGTCTGTAGCTTCAAGCTCCTCGACCGCACCGGTAAGTCTGTCGACAACCCGGTCTGCAAGCCGGCATATTTTATTCAGGCGCTTGTCCCTGAGCTTCTCCTCTTTAGGGGACAATATTGAAAATTTTTCTTCGTGCTCCTGTCTTTCCTTCTGCGTTTCCGCATATCCGGACTTTTTACCGGCGGCTGTGCCGGATTCCGGATTTACACCGCTGCCCGATTGAATAATGTCGTCCGAACTCAAACCCTACGCCTCCTTTTGTGTGCATAATAATAGACTATTTTGCGCCGACATTAAAGCATGGGAAAATAAAGAAAAACATGATTACAAAAACGGTAAAAAAAGTATCTTTAATAAATGGAGATTTATACTAAATGAATTTTCAGTTTTTCAATAAGGGGCTTTAGCCCCGTCATATGGCGTTTCAGTGGTGGATTGTACCAACACTGAAAAAAGCAAGTGGAATCAACCGCCTTAAGAGGCGACCGTCATTAAGGCTGCAGCCTTAATGACGGGGACATATTGCTTTAGTTATACCGCAGGTGATTCGCCGCTTCTTGTGTGGTTAAGAAATAAATACTGTGCGGCGTCAGAAAGGAAAGGCCATTAAGATGGAATCGGTAATTAAAGAAATAATAACAATTCGTCAGGGGCGGCCTGTAATACCTGACAGGAGCAATACCAACCGTTACTGTGTTGTCACATATGAGAGAGACGGGTCAAGAACAGCATACTGTTTCGGAGTTCCTGTATACAGCGATAAAACAGGCAGGCTTGTAAATCTGAACTTTGAAGAGAAGGGCAATATTTTTTATACATACGGCAGCAGCTCTGATATAACCGCCGGAGAGGATAGCCCGAAAAACGGAGAAGGTCTTGCATTAGATACGTTATCTTCACACCCATCTGTGCCTGACAGCGCAAATACAAAAGGTATGGGAACTATTACGCTGAAAAACTGTATGGGATACTGCCGTGCTCTGTTTTTAGAGAATTCTTTCAAAAAATACGGAAGAGGAATAAGAAGCGGAAGTACGGAGATATATCCGACATTAAACGGTGTGCTTGTGGTATCAGATATCAGGCAGTCAGAAGCTTTTACGCTTATTTTATCGTCGCAGCTTTCACATTTGAGCGTTCGTGCCAACAGCCGCAGCTTTTCTCTTATGAGAAAGGAATTCACGCCGTTCGTTACGGTTTCGTCTGTTGGCATATTATCCGATTCAGGGAAATCTGTGTCGCCTGTTTTGGTCGGATACCAAAAGATAAACGACAGGGAGTATCAAATCGGAATATTACCGTACGGAGATGAACGGGGCAGACTTGTATTTGAAATAAACATGTATGAGCATAAGCTTATTCAGGATACAACTGTTGAGAGCGCAAATCCATATGAAAACAATGCATTTGGAGGAACTGCCTTTATCGGCAGCACAAAGGAATACGGGGAGCAGTGGCTGTATTCACGTGCGGATATAGATAAAATATCCGTATTTGTTGGAAGAACGATAAACCGGGCAGTATTGCATATCCCCCGGTTATGCGGAGAGCTTTCCCTCAAGGCGCTTCATCTTACAAAGAGATTTTGCAGCTTTGGGACGAATTGGGACAATAAAATCACGGATTCGGATGCTTCGACCGAAGCAGGGCTGTACAAGGATTATTATACCGTTGATATGACGGATATTATTTCATCAGGAAAGCCGAGAACAATAATAAAGTCAGAAGGATTGATTCTAAAACCACCTTCGGAAACAGGCGGATTTACCGCAATCGCGACAGGCGACAGCTATTATATGCCGCAGGTGTTAGAAATCAACTTCAAATAAAAATATGAAGGCAAAGCCTTCATATCAGGCCTTTGCCCTTGCCGGCCGAAGAACCGGCATTTCGGCAAAGCCGAAAGGAGATAAAATTTTGAGTATATGCAAAAGATTCGGAAAAGAATCAGAAAGGAAAAAGTCATGGAAAGAACAACGAATGAAGCAATGAACGAAACGATGAACGAGCTTGAGCTGAGCGTGACGAAAAAGCAGGGCGGTACGTATCGTGTAAGTGAAATTACAGAGCGGCGCGGAGAGCGGAGCAAGGTGTACAGAATGAGCGACGGAAGCGAGCAGGCGGAATACTGCTTTGCACCTATACATGAGTACAACGAGGAAACAAAGGAATTTGTGGAAATCGACTGTACCCTTGTGGAGGATTCCGGAGGAGTGCATGTCTGCGGAGGACGAAAGCGTTTTAACGCGCGTTTCAGCCGTGAAACCGAAGGCTGCGGCCTTTTCACGATTGAAAGCGGCGGCCGAATTCTGCGGATCAGTTCAAAACCGCAGGCGATAAAAGGCAGGCGAATCACTGAGAGAAGCGTCCCGGAAATCAAACGGAGCGCAGACGGAGGAAAGCCGCACGATGTTCTGCGCTATGCGGAGGCGGTATCCGGCTGTGATATCGAGTACAGCGTAAACGGAAACGGAGTAAAGGAAAATATCATAATATCCGAAAAAGCGGAGGTATACAGGTTTCCGTTTGTAATCGAGACGGAGGGGGTAACATATAGGGCTGACGGAACAGACAGATCGGTAAGCTTTACCTGCAGCGAAAGCGGAGAAGATGTATTCAGAATACCTGCGCCGTATATGTATGACGGAGCCGGAGAGGTATCGGACGAAGTGTTTTATGAGGTAAAATCCGACGATAACGGAAAGCTGAGCTTTACCGTGCTTGCCGACCCGGAGTGGATTAATGCAGAGGAGCGGGTACTGCCTGTCACAATCGATCCGCAGGTTGTAACCAGCGGAGACAGCGGATTTAATACATACAGCTGGAGCGGCGGGGTCATGAGCTCAGGCTCGCTTCATACTGTCGGAATTACCGGAAGCAAAGCAGACCGTAAGATTAACCGCATGTATATGAGCTTTGCTCTGCCGCAGCTTCCGAACAATCCGAGAATCAGACGTGCAGAGCTTGTGTTTAAACAGGCAACAGGAAGCACGGAATGCGGAGAGCAGCCGAAAATCGGGCTTTACCGCGTGACAGGTGATATAAATACGGGAAGCTGCAGTCCGGAGGATGACGGAAAGCTTATCGATTATGCTGCGATGCAGTACAGCAGCGACGGCGCTGACGGAGAGATAACGTATACAATGGATATCACACCGGTTGTCGATATGCTTGCCGGAGGAGAAGAGGAAGAGGCAAAGCTTGTGCTCAGAATGGTAAAGGAATCGGTTGTATGCGCCGATAGCGTGGTAATTTGCGGAGGTGTGAGTCTTACGGGGGCTCCGAAGCTTACGCTGACGTATGACAGCAGCTACGGAACGGGAGGAGCGTATCGGTCGCAAAGTCACCGCCTCGGACGTTTCGGGGTCGGAAGTGTTGACCTTCAGAGCGGAAACCTTACATTCAATTCGGAGGACTTCTCGTGGGGAGGAAACCGAATGCCTGTAACGCTCACACATATGTACAACAGCGCGCTTGCAGGATGCGGATATACGGGCAGCAGTCAGATAGGCCTGAATGCGGCGGATTTCAGCGGAATGAATGTCGGCAGCGGCTGGCGGCTGAATCTGATGCAGAGCGTCGTACATACGTCGTTTGCTGACGAAGGAGAGATGAAGGACGGCTATGTCTACATCGGGGAAAGCGGGAGAGAAACATATCTTGTCGAAACGGACGATATGCCGTGCATGCACGGAAACGTTACCTGCGGAAATATGTATGAGGATACGGACAAGTCCGGAATATATTATGATCCGTATATGAGAGAGCTGACCTACGGAGGGGAGAAATACCTGTTCGACGAGGGAGGAAAGCTCGTCAAAATTACCGACGAATCCGGGAACCATCTTGATATAACATACACAGCCGGAAAAATCACATCTGTAACCGACGGAGCATGCAGAGAGTTTCTGTTTAACTACTTGGGCGGATATCTTGCGTCCGTCACAGCTCCGGACGGAAGCTCAGTTACATATACATATGACGGAGGAAATCTTACGCAGATAACCTATCCCGGCGGAAGAAGCGCCTCGCTTGTGTACAATGAAGCATCGCTTCCGTCGTCTGTAACGCTTAAGGATGAATCTGGAAATGCAAAGCGCAGAACCGAATATACATATTCCGGAAGCCGTATTCTGACAGTAAAGGAATTCGGAATAGAACAGACAGAGGAAAACGGAGCCGTTTCGGATACTGCCAGCCTGATAGACGAGGTTACATTCCAGCGCAGCGCGGCGTCACGCAGCACAAGAGTGACAACAATAACTCCGCCGGATACTGAGGCGGGAGAGACGGAGAACAGTGAAGAGTCGGAGGTATATCTGTTCAGTGAGGACGGCTTTGTTATCGGAGAATACACCGAGGGACAGGCTGCATATTCCGAAAATCTGCTGACCTCTCACGGCTTTGCGGACATAGACGGCTGGATCGGAGAGAGCGCAAACCTTGACGATATTTCCATAAAGAGCAGCGAGAGCGAGAACTATGCGAAGTACGGAACACATCTGCTGAGAATTCAGTCCTTCCACGGCGAAGCGGAAGGAAACGGAGTATACCGCCAGACCGTGGCATTATCTGCCGGGGCTTACACCTTCTCTGCATATGCGCGCGTGATTAATGAATTTATCGGAGACGATACACCTGGAATATACATAAGAGTAACCAAAACTGACGGAACAGTGCTTGCCGAGAGCGAACGCCTGACAAAAAGGAACGGTGAGTACATTAGACTTTCCGCTTCATTTGAGCTTGAGACCGGAGCGGCCGTGCTTGTTCATATACTGGCGGACGGCTGCGGAACGGCGTACTTTGACGGAGCTCAGCTTGAAGCAGGCGAGGCGGCTAACAGCTATAACCTGCTTGAAAACGGAAGCTTTGAAAACGGCGGAAGCTTCTGGACTATGAGCACCGGAGCGGAAATATCCGCAGAAGAATCTGAGGACAGAGCTTCAGCCCTGAAGATATGGGGAGATATTGATGAGGTAAGATATGCATATCAGGACGTAGAGGTTAAAAAAGCCCGCGGAACAAAGGAATCCTTTATTCTTTCCGGCTGGGCAAAAGGAAATGCGCTGAGCGTAAAGGAACGCAGGGACTGTGCGGCGCCGACCTTCAGACTGCGCGCTGAAATCAAGTATTATGACGCAAGGCTCGGAGAGTACGGAACAGAGGAGCATACAGCGGACTTTTTACCGTTTACAGACGAATGGCAGCCTGCTTCAGTGCAGTTTGAAAAGGAGAAATACAGAGAGGTTGAATATATCCGCGTATACTGTGACTACGGCAATAACTTCGGAAAGGCATATTTCGACGGCATACAGCTTCTGCGCGGCGGAATCGAAACAAATCTTTCTTCGGATAAATTTACGGAAATGAAATACTCCGACGACGAAGCGGAAACAGTCTCCGCCGAAGATGCAGAAGGAGAGTTTTACGAGGACAGTCCGTATTTTGAAGAGGCACGCGACGCATACGGAAATACGCTGACCGATACCGTATACACCGACGGAGAATACGGGACTATGTACCGTTCAAGGAAGTATAACGGATATGACGCGACCGAGGCCGGAGATGACTATGGAAATAATCTTGTGTGTGAAACAGACGAGAGAGGCAACAGCACAAGCTACAGCGTTGACAGCCTGACCTCACGCACCGGCTGCACAACAGACCGCACGGGCAGTAAGATTGAATACGAATACGACTCGTCAGGAAGAACTGTCAAAATTACAAATAAGAAATCGGACGGAACGGAGCTCGGAAACATATCATACATATATGACGCTTTCGATAAGCTTTCAGGCATAGTCCGCGGAGACGGCATGAGATATAACATAAGCTGCAATAGATTTAACGATATTGAAAGCATAGGCGTAAGCGGAAAAACCGAAAAGCTTGTAAGCTATTCATCTAAGAATGGGAAACCCAGACAGATTACATATGCAAACGGAAATACGATGAAAGCAGTGTATGACAGATTCGGACGGCTTGTCAGTGAGAAATGGTATGTAAACGGCGAAACGCAGATTCCTGCTGCAAATTACAGATATTGTTATGACAATTTAGGAAATCTTGTGAAAAGTATTGACAAATTAAGGGAAAAGGAATATACTTATGTATATGAAGATGGAGTAGTTGTTCGCGCTGTAGAAAATGATATAACCCTGAGCGGAGAGCTGATAACATCGAGGGTGCCTGTAAGCCTGATTTCATACGTATATGATGCAGATAAAAGACTTGTTCAGAAGCGTATTGCTTTTGGAGACGGAAAAGAACAGACAATCTGGTATGAAAATTCGGATAGCGGAAACAGCTCGGTAAAATTTGAAGCAGGCGGAGAAGTGGTCACAAGCCACAGCAAATCAGACCATTTCGGGCGGAAGATATTCGACGAGCTCCAGCTTGGAACGGGCATTGTTTCAAGACAGTTTGCATATCATACAGGTCAGATCAC
>CABPZV010000070.1 GCA_902462015.1 uncultured Eubacteriales bacterium
AATTTTAAATGATATAATAACCTCAAAGCTAAAAGCTTTGAGGTCAGCAAGATTTGTTTTGCCGTCACTGACGGCGATTTTGCAGAGCAAAACCACGAAACATTGCGGTTCGACCTGAATTAGATGTACTAATAAAGTATTGATTATAAAATCCTAAGAGGAGATATTTATTTAATGACTAAATCAAATATTATAGATGAGCTTGCAAAGCGTACCGGTTTTAAAAAAAAGGTTGCCGAGTCAGTAGTTGATGCGTTATTTGATATAATCGAAGAATCACTTGCTTCTGGTGAAAAGGTTCAGATCTCTGGATTCGGAACCTTCGAGCTCAGAGAACGTGGAGCACGAAACGGACGTAATCCTTTTACCGGAGAGCCAATGGTAATCGGTCCCACTCGTCATGTATCTTTTAACATTGGCAGGACGCTGAAGGAAAGAATAAAATAAATTATATACTGCGGAGAAACGGACAGGCTTCATTTGCAGCTGTGGCTGTATGCTGTGAAGTATTTTTCATGGCCTTATTTTGATTCACTATGAAGCAATTCCTTATCTCCGCACTTATTTTAGAAAGGAACAGCTTAAAAATGAGAATTGATAAATTTTTAAAGGTGTCGAGAATAATAAAGCGCCGTACAGTTGCCAATGAGGCCTGCGATTCATCTCATATCATGGTGAACGGCAAGCCGGTAAAGGCGTCTTATGATGTGAAGGAGGGGGACGAAATTACAGTGACTTTTGGGGAACGTTCTCTCAAAGTCCGTGTAAAGGATGTTCGTGAGCACGCACTAAAGGCTGATGCGGCGTCAATGTATGAGGTAATTTCATAAGCTTTTTGTGTCTATGTTCCGTCTGTTATGAATACATCTGATTATTTGATCATATCATGTTTCTGAAAGAATTTTGATAGAAATACTGAAATTGACAAGTGGGGTTGTGAAATGGCAGACAGAAACAGATTGTCAGACAGACAAACCGGGCATACAGTAACTATGAAGGGCAGAAAATCACTGAAAATCAGCGGTGTCGAGGATGTACTTTCCTTCGATGAGGACAGCATTATTATGCAGACTTGTATGGGAACACTGTCTATAGACGGTGATACTCTGCATATTGTAAGTTTTAACTCACCGCAGAACTCTGAAAATTTTTCTGCGCGGCAGTCCCAGGAGAGTCAGAGCGGAGAAACTCATCGTATGTCATTATACTATGATGATTCCGACGGAGATGCGGTTATTCCGCTTCAAACAGGATGTATTGTGATTGACGGGAATATTAACGGACTTATTTATACTGATGATGAAAAACCGGATGAGCGCGGAGGTTTTTTTGGTCTTTTCCGAAAGCGCTGAAGCAGCTCAATAGTTTGAAAACAAAAAATTCAGTCAGCGGTATATTGTCTGTCCGATACACTGGTCGGTACTTTTCGTCGGGTAAAGCTGAAATGCAGTAAGTTTGTACATAAGGAATGGTCATAAAAATGGAGCATGTTTCGCAGTCTGCGCTGATATCACTTGCACTGTATGGTGCTGCGGTTGGTGTGCTGCTCGGAATTGTATATGATGTATTCAGAATTTTGCGGATAGCTGTCGAACCTTCCAATAGATTGCGGCTTCTTAATATTATCACCGACAAGAAAACTGCGGATGAGAAAAAGCCGTATGGCGAGACAGTCCGAACTGTTATTATCGCAATTGAGGATATAATATATTCTATTATTTGTGCCGTCGTAATTTCGGTGATGATATTTCATATTAATTCCGGGCATCCGAGATGGTTTATTCTGCTTGGTACGGCGTTGGGATTTTTTGTCTACTATTTTACTGTGGGAAAAATTGTAATGCTTTTTTCATCATATATAATTCTGTTTGTAAGAACAGTTTTTATGTTTGTTATGAAATTGACATTATTCCCGCTTTTAAAGCTAATCAGCTTCCTTTCCAGGATTGCTGTGAGGCTTCTTCGCCGGTTGACTTGTGCTGCGGTTGGGAAAATGCTGTATAACAGAGAGTTAAAGGCGTCGAAAAGAGGTTATAATATGGCGGATTCGGTGTTAAGGGAGCTTACAGTACAAAAATAATCCGAAAATAAATTAAATTTTATTTTTTTGTGGCATTTATTAAAATTGTGTGTTATAATTGTTTTTAGTATAAAAAACAAAACGCTACGGAAAAGTATAATCATGATATTATATGATGAAAAAGGGTCTTAGGATTGGCCGATTAAACAGCGAACGATTTTTTAATTATTTAGCGTGTTATATTTACTGCAGGTGTAAGGGGGAAGTTAAAATAAAGTGAGTAACCGTTATATTATTCCTGAAAAACGGCTCAGTATCTTTGTTAAAGCGGCTATTATTACTTTTATTTGTTTTTGTATAGCGTCTATTGTGGGGCAGCAGTTTACATATAATAATTGTTGTCAGGAGCAGCTTTTACTTCAAAATGAACTTGATGATAAGACAGAAGAATTGGAAGAGCTTCAGGAGCTTCTTGAGGGTGAGCTTGATGATGACTATGTGAAAAAAATTGCTCGTAAAAGTCTTGGATACCATATGCCCGATGAAGTAATATATTATAATAATCTGACTAAATAAAGTGTAAAGGCTATGAAGAGTAAGTTTAAAAAGAGGAAGATATCAAACAGCAAAATTTTGATTGTCACACTGTCTGTAGCAGCAGTTTTTTTGATTGCGGCTAATATCGTTTTTGTCAGTTTGTATTTGTCTGGAAAACAGCCGGATTCAGTAATTGCTTCCGCGCCGTCAGATGAAGCTGACGTGTTGCGCGGTGAGCTTGCAGCAGCTGTTTCAGAGAGGGATGAGCTTCGGCAGAGACTGTCTGAATATGAAAACGAAGACAGAGAAGAGTTTCCTGAGCTTATTACGGAAATAGAACAAAAAAATTCTTATATAAGCCGTCTCGAAGAGAATATAGAATTACTTCAGGGAACATACGCTTCTGATGCGAAAAATCAGGCAAAGCTTTTTTCTGAATTATCTGATCTAATTGCAACTCCGGTATTGATCGAGGAAGAAATTGAGAAATCTGTGATAACAGATGATGGGCCTTTGACAGCTATTGTCACAGAGTGCAGGATGCCTAAGCTATCTCTTTGTTATCTTGATTTGGAGAGCGGATATACTTTCTCGTTTAACGGAGATCTTCAGTTTGATTCGGCAAGCGTTGTTAAAGCGCCGTATATACTTTCTATTCTCAAGGCGGCGTCGGATGAGTGTTCAGAGAGACAGAAGAAGCTTGCGGATGGCGTGTCAGAGGGCGAGCTGGGTACGCCTTATTATGACTTTACAAAATCTATTGTTTATTCGGAAAAGGAATATTATCAGCCGGGGACAGGAGTAATTGCTTCGAGAGGAGAAGGTATTACATATACATTTTCAGATTTGATCGGATATACTTTATCCGACAGCGACAATGTTGCATTTCATGTTCTTACGGAGGAATACGGACATAAGCTTCTTCACTCGCTGGTGCGTGAAGAAGGGTGGACGTCAATGTACGATACGACAATAAATATGTCTGCAAAGGACGGGTGCAGCATAATGAAGTCAATATATGAATTTACCGAAAACGGGGAAGAATATTCGTCTCTTATGAAAAATGCTCTTATCGGAAGTGCGCAGCCTAATTTAGTTATGACTCTCAGCGGCGGCCGTGATGTTGCCCATAAATATGGCTGGGATTACGGTTCGTATCATGATATAGGTATCGTATATGATGAGCACCCTTACGCTGTGGCAGTTTTTTCGGATTATGACGGCTTTAATTCGGATCAGGTTTCTTATATGCAGAAACTTCTTCGCCTTGTAGATGAGCTGCATAATGCATATTATGACGGCGTCAGATAAGGAAAACAATAATAATGCTTTAAATAAAATTATAAAATCGGGTATAACTTTTGGAAGCGCACTGGCTATGGTTATTAGTTATGCAGCTTGTCTTTGTATGATGGGCAATCTTTCATTAGCTGTTGAGCTTGGTGTATATTTGGTTTATTTTGTTATAAAGTAGTGATGAAAATCTGCATTAATGTGTTTGTAATGGCTTACGTCAGATAATAGCACTGTCGTAAGCCGATTATTATTTAATTAATTATTTATCTGTTAAATATATGTAAACAAAGCAAAATAAACCTTGATTTTAATAATAATAATGTGTATAATAATAGACAGTGATTGGCACTCAAGATAGAAGAGTGCTAATCGTGTATAAATCAAAGAAATTAGTATAAGTATTCAGGAGGGATTGTTATGAAACTTAAACCGCTTGCAGACAGAGTTGTCATTAAGATGGTTGAAGCTGAAGAAACTACAAAAAGTGGTATTATCCTTGCAGGAAGTGCAAAAGAAAAGCCGCAGGTTGCGGAGATTATAGCTGTAGGTCCCGGAGGAGTTGTTGACGGTAAGGATGTTGTAATGACTGTCGAGGTTGGACAAAAGGTTATAACAAGCAAATACTCCGGAACAGAAGTAAAGTGCGACGGAACTGAGTACATGATTGTACGTCAGAGTGATATTCTTGCAATTGTTGAATAATACTTGGTAATTTATATTAGCAGATATATTTCTTAATGAGAAAAAACAGGAGGCATTAATTATGTCAAAAGAACTTATGTATGGAATCGAAGCGAGAAACGCTCTGCTTCGCGGAATTGACAAGCTTGCAGATACGGTAAAAATAACTCTCGGTCCTAAGGGTAGAAACGTGGTACTCGAGAAAAAATACGGAGCTCCGCTTATTATCAATGACGGAGTTACAATTGCTAAAGAGATTGAACTTGACGATGCAATGGAGAACATGGGAGCTCAGCTTATTAAAGAGGTTGCCACAAAAACAAATGATGCAGCAGGAGACGGTACGACTACAGCGACTGTTCTTGCTCAGGTTCTCATTCGTGAGGGAATGAAGAATGTTACTGCCGGAGCTAACCCGATGGTACTTCGCAAAGGTATTTCCAAGGCAGTCGATAAAGCTGTTGACGAGCTTAAGAAAATGAGCAAAAAGGTCAACGGTTCTGAGGATATAGCAAGAGTTGGAACAATTTCTGCAGACGATCCGGTAATCGGACATCTTATTGCAGACGCTATGGAAAAGGTTTCGGCTGACGGCGTTATTACGGTGGAGGAGTCCAAGTCTGCAGATACCTACTGCGAGGTTGTAGAGGGTATGCAGTTTGACCGCGGCTATCTCTCACCTTACATGGCAACCGATACAGATAAGATGGAGGCTGTTATCGACGACGCTCTTATTCTTATTACAGACAAGAAAATCTCCAATATTCAGGAAATTCTTCCTCTTCTTGAGCAGATTGTTCAGGCAGGCAAGAAGCTGCTTATCATTGCCGAAGATGTTGAAGGAGAAGCTCTTACAACACTGGTTCTCAATAAGCTTCGCGGAACATTTACATGCGTAGCTGTTAAAGCCCCCGGATTTGGAGATCGCCGCAAAGAAATGCTTCGCGACATTGCAATTCTGACAGGCGGTGAAGTTATTTCCGATGAGCTTGGTCTTGAGCTTAAGGATGCTCAGATGTCTCAGCTTGGACATGCAAGACAGGTTAAGATTAATAAAGAAAATACAATTATTGTCGGAGGAGCCGGTGATTCAGACGAAATTAAGGGACGTGTTTCTCAGATTCGTTCTGCAATTGAAACAACTACATCGGATTTTGACCGCGAAAAGCTTCAGGAGCGTCTGGCTAAGCTCGCGGGCGGTGTCGCTGTTATCAAGGTTGGTGCTGCTACCGAGACAGAGATGAAAGAGAAAAAGCTTCGTATAGAGGATGCTTTGAATGCTACAAAGGCTGCAGTTGAAGAAGGCATTGTCGCAGGCGGCGGAACAGCGTTTGTAAATATCATTCCTGCGGTTGCTGATGTTGCTAATTCACTTGACGGTGATGAAAAGACAGGCGCAAAACTTGTTGTTCGTGCGCTTGAAGAGCCTCTTCGTCAGATTGTAAATAATGCCGGTCATGAAGCTTCTGTTGTTGTTGATAAGGTTATAAACAGCGGTAAGGCTGGATATGGCTTTGACGCAGCTAATGAGAAATATCTCGATATGGTTGACGCCGGAATTGTAGATCCTACTAAGGTTTCACGTTCTGCTTTACAGAATGCTGCTTCTATTGCTTCAATTGTTCTCACCACTGAGGCGCTTGTTGCAGATAAGAAAGAACCTGCAGCAGCAGCTCCAGCTGCTCCTGGAATGGACGGCGGTATGGGCGGTATGTATTGATAATCGATTATCGCGAAAAATTATTATAACTATTGAAGATGCCTTCCAATATAAATTTGGGAGGCATTTTCTTTTGCTTATACAAATTTAATCACCATGGAAGAACTCATAACGTGTTCAATAATGATATGCAGATATGATAACAAATGTTTAAGTATAACACCGCAGAGTGTTTCGAAGTAGGAACGGGGTGAAAGTTACCCGGACATAACTTTTTTTCCGGCTCTCGCAAATATATTTGAAACAAGCATGGATGCTCTTATTGGTATGGATACTGTACTTGCTAATGAAACGCGCTATAATACTTACAAAGCTGCGAATGAGTTTCAGCGTTCTGGTAATTACAGCGCGTGGAAAAATTTTATTGTGATGCTTTAGTTAATATCCCAACAAGTCCGGAAGAATACTTGGTTTAGCAGGTGTGTTGTCGTTACAGGGTAATAATTAACAGTAAAATTCCATTGGGTAGGCTAAATACGCAATTTCGTTTAATTCATCAACAGTTACTAAACCCGACGGTGCATTTAAAACGCTCGGAATACGGTTGACAATAGTTGCGCATGTATGCTCAACTGTAGCGGGTTTTACTACATGAAATTCGGTATCCGGTTCGCCGATAATTTTCCAATCGCACATGTCTCCATCATTGGGGCCGTATACCTTGCCTATACATCTTGTTTCAATTATTGGACCTTGAAATGTTTCGGTTTTTACAACAGCCGCCATTCCAATACACTCTCCCTTGGGAATTGTTCGTTGCATTGTAGAGGAGTAAACATCATCCTCTTTAAAATACGGAACACATTTTTGCGTTTGGCTTTTAATGGTAAGTCCGAGCTTTGCGGCAAGACTTTCATTTGAGTTCCATACATAGCACGGCTCTATAGTTTCAGGATGTGCAATTTGATTTTCAAATTCATCTGCGCTTAATCCTACCCCATGAGCTTTTGCCAAAGCCAGTCCGTAATCCTCAACATTGTAGCTTACTGCGCCTTCGATTTTTTTGATGCTATTACAACTCCCTGCAATCATACCAACCATGTTTATCCAGAAAGTATCTTCCATACCGCTACCTACAAACGTACAGCCATGTTCTTTGGCAATAACGTCAAGGGTGTTGGCACGTATAGGGTCGGTTGTCCAGCAATAGGTAGCCTCCTCGCAGGTCGAGATGACGTTGATTCCACGGCTTAGACATTTAACATAATGTTCGTAGCAGTCACTAACAAGACTGAAAAGTGTAACAACTGCGATATCGGCGTCGGTGTTGTCCAAGATTTCGTCGGCGTTGCTGCTGATAATTACACCTGTTTTCACACCAAGCCCTGCAAAATCACCAATATCCATTCCGACTACATCGGGATTTATATCAATTGCACCGACAATTTGAACTCCGTGTTCGTACATATATCGTAATGTGTATTTGCTCATTTTTCCGCAACCATACTGAATAGCTTTAATTTTTTCCATGATTAATAATCCTCTTTTCTTAAACAGTGCCCGCACAATTAATTAATGGCAAAGGGTTTTTATAGAAATCTATACCATAATGGTTAGTTGCTATTATTATGTACCAAATTTGTTAAAATAGACATATAGCACTTAAAATTAACCGTTCAGTTATAATTATTCACATTTAAAGTCAGTAAGCAACTGATAGCGAGAGTTTGCAAATTACATGATAAAACGGTTTTCTATGTCTAAAACTTCTAAATTAATGAAGGCAATAACTTCTTTTTATCAGTGAAATGATTTATCTGAATAATCAACCAACTCTTGCAAAATGCAATTTTTCCTGCAGAATAATATTAGATAGAGAAGTAATAAAACTGAAAAATAATATTAAATCGAATAAGAACAAATCCGCATGGATACAGGACATAAATAAAAACACCATTGAGTTTCAAACCATAGGGGTTCGGATCTCAATGATGTTTTCATAGTTAATAAACAAAATCCCTTGAACTATAAGTTCAAGGGATTTTTGGAAAAGCCACATGAAAAAGATTTTTCCGGCTCTTCGGAGGTGGGAGTTGAACCCTTGTGCATACAAGGCACCTGTAAAGCAATAACTGGATGATCTCAATAAGCAAGCGTTTTGAGAGGAAAACCAAGGAGTTCAGATTGCAATGGTGTTTTCAGCAACGATCAATCATCCCATTCCGAATCATACTCAAGGATAAAACCGTCAGTAGCGCGAATGGTATAATCGTACTCCATGCCATCTTTACGAAATTCAATCTCATAGACAACCTGCCCATCGTCACGATCCATCTTCGCCTTTGTATAGGTAACGTCGGACACGCCTGCATGGGTAAGCGCGATGGATTTTGCTTTCTCAATACCGATATAGCTGGCTGTACCGCCATTCTGTGGCTGGGAAGCAGTTCCAATTGCCTCAATATCCTTGCTTCTGACGGCTCCGGTTTTGGCGTTAATCTCATAGTCATATTCATAGCCGGAGATATAGAATTCGATGTCATATACGGAAATTCCGTCGTCGTAGTCCAGTTTCGCCTTGGTGAATGTCGCAGCGGAAGCGGATACTCCTGCATCGGCAAGCGCCTTTTCTTTCGCGGTTTCCACGCTGATCGTATCATCGGCCGTATTTGTCTGATTGGTCTGCGGGTTTTGTGTCTGCTGGCCGCTCTGAGTGTTCTGATTCTGCTGCGTATTATTTGTAGTTTCCTGAGACGTCTGAGACGACGCCGGCGTTTCCGATGCGATCGTAGATGAAGTGCCCTCCGGATTTGTAGAAGCGGTCGTCATAAGCACTTCCCTGCTTTTGCTGTATACGGTGCCTGTAACCGCATTGATCTCATATTCGTACTCGCCATTATCTGCATAAAAATCGACGTCATAGACCGAGATTCCATCATCCAGATCCAGTTTTTCCTTTGTGAAGGTAACATCTGCAGCGGCAAGGCCCGCGTCTTCCAGCGCAATTTCCTTTGCCCGGTCCAATGTGATTTCCGCTGTGGCTACCGCACTCGAACCGTCCTGCGTGACGATCTCCACCTGCTTTTTCACAACCGTGCCGTTTGAGGCTTTGATCCAGTATTCGTATTCCGAATTTCCGGCTATAAATTCCACTTCATAGACAAACTGGCCATGCTCGTAATCAAATTCCGCTTTTACGTTACTGGCGGACACGGGATCGACGCCGGCGTCCGCAAAGGCAAAGTTCTTGGCGTTTTCCGCTCCAATCGAGGAACTCTCCGCAATGGCGCTTGCTGCAAATACCGTTCCGGTGCCCAGTACGGCTACCATAGCCAGTATGCAGAGAATCGTAACGGCAGCTTTCTTAGGGGTTGAAAAAAGTTGTTTGAATTTTGTCATTTTGAATCGCTCCTTTCTTGATTCTGTCTGTATGATACAGCCTGAACATTAAAACTTCGTTAGAGCGAAAAAAATTTTTTAAACCTATTCGGCAACGGGAAAACGAACCTGAAATGTGCTTCCCGCATCCGGCGTGCTTTCGACGGTAATTTCACCCCTGTGGAAACGAGCGATCTCCTGCGCCATAGACAGTCCAAGCCCCATGCCGGCGTTCGTCCGGGAAGAATCCGTCTGATAAAACCGCCGGAAAATCTTTTCCTGCTCCTCTTTGGCAATTCCAATTCCGTCGTCCCGCACGGTCAAAAGGATTTCTCCGTTTGCCTTTTGCAAATGAACCCATATGTGACCCTGTTCTTTTCCATAGCGGTATGCGTTGCTGATGAGATTCGTCAGCAAACGGGTCAGCAGCTCCTGATTTCCGCAGAACTCAATCATATCCTCCGCCTCATGCTGTAGGGTGATTTCCTTTTCCCGGATCAGGGCCATATCGGTGCATACGGATTCCACCAGCCCGGTAAAATTGAAGTTCTCTTTCCAATACCGGTCGGGACTGACCTCCAATCGGGTGAATTCCAGCATATCGCCGATCAGCCTGGACATTTTTCGGTTTTGGCGCTGAATCGTCCGGAGCGCGTCTTCGTATTCCTCCGGACTTCTCGGTTTTTCCAGGGATAATTCACATTGCGCCGCAATCACCGATACCGGAGTGCGCAGCTCGTGGGAAGCGTCTGATGTAAATTGACGCTCTGCCTCGAAAGA
>CABPZV010000071.1 GCA_902462015.1 uncultured Eubacteriales bacterium
CATTTATATCCAGAATCGTAGCGAGCGGTCATGGTTCGGTAATTGAACACAGCCGTATTACCGTTAAATTTATCTGTGATCGCGGGGTTACACATGAGATTGTGCGCCACCGGATTGCAAGCTACAGTCAGGAAAGCACCCGTTACTGCAATTATACAAAAGATAAATTCGGACGTGAGCTGACCTTTATCAGACCGTTTTTTTGGGAAAACGAGCCTGAAAAATACGCCGTGTGGCTTGACGCAATGCAAAAGATTGAGGAGTGCTACAATTCGCTGATCGCGCTTGGCGCAAAGCCGGAGGAGGCGAGAAGCATTCTCCCAAACAGCCTGAAAACCGAAATTGTAGTTTCGATGAATCTCCGTTCCTGGCGGCATTTTTTTGAGCTTAGGACAAGCGGCCGCGCTCATCCGCAGATCCGTGAAATAGCAGTACCTCTTCTTCGTGAACTTGCGGATAAAATGCCTGTTTTCTTTAAGGATATTGCAGATAAGCTTCCGGAGAACTCATAATATAACTTAGGCAAGATGTCTCACCATTAAGGCTGCCGCCCTAATGGCGATCGCCTTTCAGGCGGCGGGTTACATTTCACTATTCAGTGGGCGATACAATCGCCTACTGAATGCTTGCCCACGCCATTTGATGGGGCAAAGCCCTTTATTGAAATCGGAATAAATGTAAAAAAAATATGAATGAGCAGAAAAACATCTTGAAAAAATCTTCCGATTATGGTATTATACTTTCTAAAGTTCGCACACAGTATACGCTTCGGTGTAAATTCAAGTACTGTGGAGGGACAAACCGAAGGAGAAAAGAAAAATGGCAATTATTTCAATCAAACAGCTTCTTGAAGCGGGTGTACATTTTGGACACCATACACGCCGCTGGAACCCTAAGATGGCGGAATACATCTTTACGGAAAGAAACGGCATCTATATTATCGACCTTCAGAAAACCGTTAAAAAGTTTGAAGAGGCTTATATGTTTGTTCGTGACCTCTCAGCAGAAGGCGGAACAATTTTGTTTGTAGGAACAAAAAAACAGGCTGCTGACGCTATTAAAGAGGAGGCTATCAGATCCGGCATGTATTATGTAAATGCACGTTGGCCGGGCGGTATGCTTACAAACTTTAAAACAATTAAAAAGAGTATAGCAAGACTGAAGAGTCTTGAACAGATGAAAGAGGACGGTACCTTCGATCTTCTTCCGAAAAAAGAGGTTGCAAAGCTCTTTAAGGAAATGGCTGACCTCGAAAAGAACCTCGGAGGAATCAAGACAATGGAGCAGCTTCCTTCCGCAGTGTTTATTGTGGATCCGCGCAAGGAGAAGAATGCAGTGGCTGAAGCAAGAAAGCTCGGAATTCCGGTTATATCGATTGTGGATACTAACTGCGACCCTGATGATGCTGATTATATAATTCCAGGAAATGATGACGCTATCCGCGCTATCAAGCTTATTACATCTGTTATTGCTGACGCAGTGATTGAGGGCAGACAGGGAGAAGCAACCGAAGAAGCGATTGCTGAAATTACGGCTGCTGAAGAAGAAGAGGACGTTGAAAGCGCAAACGCGTAAGAATTAAAAGAAAAATATAGAGAGCTGCGTGAAAGATTCTGTAAGAGTTTTTCACGCACAAATCTGTAAACAGATAAACTATATCTTGTGGATACAGAGTATTAGGAAAGGATTTTAATATGGCAGAGATTACAGCAAAAATGGTTGCCGAGCTTAGAGCAAAGACAGGCTGCGGCATGATGGACTGCAAAAAGGCATTAAAGGAAACCGACGGAGATTTTGACGCGGCTATTAAGACTCTCAGAGAACGCGGATTGGCTGTTGCCGCGAAGAAAGCGGATAGAATTGCTGCTGAAGGTATTGTAAGCATTAAATTTAACGACGCTCATGATGAGGCGGCGATGATCGAGGTTAATACAGAAACAGATTTCGTTGCGAAAAATGCTGATTTTCAGGCTTTTGTTGACAGTGTCCTCGATACAATTCTTGCAAATCATCCCGCTGATACAGCGGCTCTTATGGCATGTACGATTGCAGGTTCTGATATGACGGTCGAGGCTGCGCTTAAGGATAAGATTTTCACAATCGGAGAGAATATTCAGATTCGTCGTTTTATAATTGCTAAGGGTACAATAAGCTCATACATTCACGGTAAGGGACAGACAGGCGTTATGATTGTTTTTGATGCTGATGACGCCGCAAAGAACAACGCAGGATTTGCTGAATACGGTAAGAATATTGCACTTCAGGTAGCGGCTATTCCTGTACAGTATGTAAATAAAGAGGATGTTCCTCAGGCTGCGCTCGATGAAGAAAAGGAAATTCTTATGGCTCAGATTGCAAATGATGAGAAGAATAAGAATAAACCTGCTGCTATTATAGAAAAAATGGTAACCGGACGCCTTGGCAAGTTCTATGAAAATAATTGCCTTACTGAACAGTCTTATGTAAAGGATGAAGCTCTTACAGTCGGAAAATATACAGAACAGACTGCAAAGGAATTCGGCGGAAAAATTAAAATACTTGCATTTTACCGTTATGACAAGGGCGAAGGACTTCAGAAACGCGAGGACAATTTTGCAGAAGAAATTGCCGGTATGATAAATAAATAAAAATGCTGGTTTTTACGGGTGTCTTACAATGAATTATTTTACTGTTCATGTGAGATATCCGTTTTTTTTGAAAATTTGCAAATTTTCTTCTTAAACAGCAAAATATTCATAAAAATCTATTTACAAATTAAGAATTATCAGATACAATATATTTCGGAATAAAGTAAAAAATGTGTGGTTAAATTCTGATGAAAAAACAAAGAGCATTAGCGTGAAAAAACAAAGATTTTTATTTCCGTATTTTTTTACGTTAGAAAGGTATGGTTATTGACATATGAATTCATCGTCCGGTTCAGAGAATTGTAAGTATAAACGTATATTACTCAAGCTTTCGGGAGAAGCTCTTTCCACCGGAGGCGGAATACTAAATTATGCATTTATAAAACAGATTTGTGCTAATATTAAAAAGTGTCTTGACATAGGAGTTGAGGTTTCAATTGTTGTGGGCGCAGGAAATATTTGGCGTGGAAGAATGGGACCTGAAATGGACCGTACAAGGGCTGACCATATGGGGATGCTTGCTACGACGATTAATGCGCTTGCGATTGCGGATGTTTTGGAGCATGCAGGAATAGTGACGCGTGTCATGACTGCTATAGCTATGCACGAGCTGGCCGAGCCGTATATAAGAAATAGGGCTGTGCATCATCTGGAAAAGGGAATGGTAGTCATTTATGGCTGTGGAATCGGCCGTCCGTTTTTTTCAACTGATACTGCCGCGGTACAGTATGCGATAGAAACCGATTGCGATATAGTTCTGATGGCAAAAAATATTGATGCTGTATATACGGCAGATCCTAAGGTTGATTCAAGCGCCAAACGGCTTGCGTCAATTTCTCATATGTATCTGCTGGAAAATCAGCTCACTGTGATTGATTCTACTGCAACCTCGCTTGCAAAAGATAATAACATGCCGATAATGATTTTCGGCCTTGACGATCCCGATAACATTTTCCGCGCTGTAAGCGGAGAGGAAATGGGTACTGTTGTAAATGGCTGAAATTATATTCATAAAACGCTATAACCTTGTAATGCGGTATTTTAGCATCAATTAAATTTATTTTGACCGTCTATGACGGCAGGGAGGGTTATTATGAAGCTTGATATTAAAGAATATGAAGAAAAAATGAAAAAGACTGTCGGTGTGTATAAAACCGATCTTGACGGTGTTCGTGTCGGACGTGCGAACACTGCCGTTCTTCAGAAAGTTTTTGTTGATTATTATGGCAGTCCCACTCCGATAAATAATGTAGCCGAGGTCAAGGTTACCGATGCGCGAACGATTGTTATTCAGCCGTGGGATTCAAAAATGCTTAAGGAAATCGGAAAGGCGATTCAGGCATCGGACATCGGAATTACTCCTATTGACGACGGAAAGGTAATTCGTCTCAGTTTTCCTCAGCTTACCGAGGAACGCCGTCGGGATGTGACAAAGCAGACAGAAAAGAAGGCTGAAGAAGCTAAAGTGGCAGTACGAAATATCCGTCGTGAGGCGAACGATAAATGCAAGGACCGTAAGAAATCCGGAGAAATGACCGAGGATGAACTGAAGCAATCCGAAAAGTCTGTTCAGGAGCTTACTGATAAGTATATCAAAGAGATAGATTCCATTACAGATGCGAAGAAAAAAGAAATAATGTCAATATGAGTGTACAGAATGTCTCCGAAAATTCAAATGAAAGATACGTAATAAACAGTTACGCCGTCCCGGAGGAAACAATACGCGAGGGGGCAGACTTGGTTTCACTTTGCGGAATCCGTCATGTCGCTTTTATAATGGACGGAAACGGACGTTGGGCGACATCGCGCGGACTGCCAAGAGAATCCGGGCATAAGGTCGGAATGGATGCTTTTGAACGCGTTGTCGAGTACTGTGCCGATATCGGAATTCAGTTTGTGACCGTTTACGCTTTTTCGACGGAAAACTGGAAGCGCCCGAAGCATGAGGTGGATACAATTCTTATGATTCTCAGGCAGTATCTCAGAAGGGCGCTTAAACTTATCCATAAAAAAAGAGTTCATTTTGTAGTTATTGGTGATTGCTCTGTTTTTGACGCCAAAACGCGCGGAATTATCGAACAGCTCGACAGAGATTCAAGCTGTTACGGCCGTGTGCTTAATATTGCGCTTAACTATGGCGGGCGTGCTGAGCTTGTTCGTGCAGCAAACAGGGCATTTGCCGAAAAAATTGAAGTCGGACGAAACGATTTTAAAATTACAGAAGAAGATATTGAAAAAAATCTCTATACGGCGGCATGTCCTCCGCCGGACATGATAGTAAGAACTGCCGGAGATCTTCGTCTTTCTAACTTTCTTCTATGGCAGTCGTCATATGCGGAGCTCTTTTTCAGCCCTGTATTATGGCCGGATTATCGTCCGAAGGATGTTAACGACGCGATTCGCGATTTTGCGCACCGGAAACGCAGATTCGGCGGAGTAGAGTCAGTTACATGCTGCGATAAAAATAATAAATAATAATTTCCTAAGTGAGGTCTGATTTTGAAGCAGCGAGTAATAACAGCGGTGATTGCAATACTGATTTTAATACCGTTTTTAATTTTTTCTGATACGGCGGCCTTTGTATTTCTTGCATGTTTGTTGTCGGTACTCTCAGCGTACGAACTTCTTGGATGTGTAGGCTACAGACGTAAGCTCTATGTTACTGTACCGACGTATATGCTTGCAATATCGGTGTCCTGCTGTACTCGTCTCGGTAATTGCGATAATCCCAGATTTATTTCAATAATGTTTTTTCAATATTTTATTTATATTGTACTTTTGTTTACAATTGCAGTGTTTTCAAAGGGAAAGGTAAAATTTGAAAACGTTTCGGTTTTAATTGTAATGATGATTTACTCTACCTTTGGCTTTGCGTCGCTTGTGCGTCTGCGCGATCTTCCTCACGGCAGGCTTTTGTATCTGATGGCGCTTCTTATGCCATGGGTATCAGACACTTTTGCGTATTTTTCAGGCCGTTTTTTCGGACGGCATAAGCTTATTCCGGAAGTAAGTCCGAAAAAGACGGTTGAAGGCGCAATCGGAGCTATAATTGGCTCCTGCGCTGTAACAGTCATTTATGGGATAGTATGTGCCTCGTTTTTTGATTTGTCGGTCAATCTTTTTCTGCTTGCCGTGGTTGGAATTTTGATTTCGATTGTGGCGCAGTGTGGTGATCTTATAGCATCTATGGTAAAAAGAAGCTACGGCATTAAAGATTACGGATGGATTTTGCCGGGACACGGAGGAATACTTGACCGCTTTGACAGTATAATTGCTACGTCCTCACTGGTATATATTTATTGCCTTTCATTCCCGTTTTTCTCTGTAATCTGATTGTACTTTTGATGGCGGCAGCTTTACCCGGGGGACTTCTTATTGTGAGACAGCCTTTATTCATAAAGAAAGCAAAAACAATATGACAGATAAAATTTCAAAACCAAATTGTGAAAAAAAGATAGCAGTACTTGGTTCTACCGGTTCTGTCGGGCGGCAAACGCTTGATGTTTCTGAAAAATGCGGAGCTGCTATAACAGCTATTTCGGCGTCTTCAAGTGTTAAAGGACTTGAGGAGCAGATACGCAAATTTCATCCGAAGCTCTGCGCTGTTAAGAGTGAAAAGGCTGGACGTGAGCTTAGAACATTAGTTTCGGATACAGACACTGATGTGATTTTTGGGGAAAATGCGGCAGCTTATGCAGCGGCTTTGCCGGAGAACGATATTGTATTTAATTCGACATCCGGAATTGCCGGACTTTATCCTACACTTGCTGCGATTGAAGCAGGACACGATGTTGCGCTTGCAAATAAGGAAACTCTTGTTGCAGCAGGAGAAATAGTTATGGATGCGGCCGCAGCAAATAGGGTTAAGATTTTGCCTGTAGATTCGGAGCATTGTGCAGTTTTTCAGTGTATAAATGATAGCCGCAACGGGAAAAATTCAATTAAAAATGTAATTCTTACCGCATCCGGCGGACCATTCAGAGGATATACAGCTGAAGAGCTTGCAGCGGTTACAAAGGATCAGGCGCTCATCCATCCGACCTGGAAAATGGGTCCGAAAATTACAATTGACTGCGCAACCTTGATGAACAAGGGACTTGAAGTTATTGAGGCTGCAAGGCTTTATTCACTTGATGCTGATAAGATTAAGGTTGTGGTACATCCGGAGAGTATAATTCATTCAATGGTGGAATATATTGATAATGCGGTGATCGCTCAGCTCGCTGTGCCTGATATGCGTATGTGTATATCATATGCGCTTAATTATCCGGAACGCGGTGAGGCGGTTATAAAACCTCTTGATCTTACAGAAATCGGCACCTTGTCCTTTCATAAACCTGATACGAGTGTTTTTCCGCTGCTTTCACTTGCATATAGTGCGCTGCGCTGCGGAGGAATTATACCGTGTGTATTGAATGCGGCGAACGAACGCGCAGTAGAGCTTTTTCTTGAGGGGAAAATTACTGCAGTTACCGATATTTTTGACGCAGTAATCACAGTTGTAGAAAGAAGTGTAAATGTAAAGGCTCCGGGACTTGATGATATAAAAACTGCCGATAAAGAGACAAGAGCCTTAGTTGATGATTATATAAAAAACAATTTAAAATAACTTATTAATAACTAAAAGTAAGAGGTTCCCAGCCTGTTAAGGCGATGCCAAGACAACGGATGTGAGGATGTTATGCTCTTATGTAACGGTTTCCGCTTACTTTTTTCGGCAGCAGTACACAATCCGCTGCTGAAATATCCCATGACTGGCTTGTGGCCCTTATTAAAAGTGTGAATTTTTTTTGATACGCCTGCTGTTGCAGACATGAAAGCTGGGATGCAGTTTTTGTGTCTGCAGTAATGATATATGCGGATTACACGCAACGGAGGAATTAACTATAAATACTTTAGTTACAATACTGATAGCGATTGTGATATTCGGGTCTTTAATTCTCATTCATGAGTGTGGACATTTTATGACGGCCAGGATGTTCGGAGTTGGAATTAATGAATTTTCAATTGGTATGGGACCTAAGATAATATCAAGAATTTCTCGAAAATCCGGAACTGCATACTCGCTGCGGCTTCTTCCCATCGGAGGATATGTTTCTATGAAGGGGGAAGACGAGGATGTATCCGATCCGGATTCATTCAGCAGTAAGCCGGCATGGCAGAGGATGATTATTATAATTGCAGGCTCTGTTATGAACATACTTCTCGGTCTTATTCTGGTTATTATAATGGTTCTTTCGAGTAAAAATCTTGGTTCTACGGTTATATATAAATTTGCTTCAGATAATGCTATTTCTGCGGAGAGCGGGCTTGAAGAGAATGACCGTATTGTTAAAATCGGGAACACTTCTGTTCACACCTCAACCGAGCTTGCATATGAAATTATGCACGATGGGACTGAGCCGATCGATGTCACTGTTATTCGCGGAGGAGAAAAAATAGTTGTTCCTGACGTTGTATTTCCTACGACAGTTTCTTCAGGAATAGTAATTGCCGACCTTGATTTTTATGTTTATGCAGAGGCAAAAACACCGCTTAATGTTTTGAAGCAATCTTATTTTCAGTCTGTTTCTTATATTAAAATGATATGGGAGTCGCTGTTTGACCTTGTTACAGGAAAATATGGAATGGAGCAGATGTCGGGGCCGGTTGGAATCACGAAAGAGATTGGCAGCGCCGCGTCGGCTGGAGCGGTTAATCTTCTGTATTTGTGTGCGGTAATAGCATTAAATCTTGGTTTTGTTAATATGCTGCCGCTTCCTGCGCTTGATGGTGGAAGATTTTTCTTTATTTTGATTGAGCTTATACGGGGTAAACCCATTAACCCCAAATATGAGGGCTACGTTCATCTTGCAGGAATGGTTCTTCTGCTTATTCTTATGGTGGTTATTACGTTCGGAGATATACGTAAGCTTATTACCGGAGCATAAAACCGATAGGTATTTTGGTTTCGAAAGTCAGGGATGCGGTCTAAATCCGGAGGTAATTAATGGATTACACTAAAATAAGAAGAAAAACTAAATCTGTTATTCTCGGAGGAAATGGAATTAGGCGCTGTGGGATAGGCGGAGATTTTGCTGTGTCTGTACAGACTATGCTGAACACTTCGCCGTCTGATTTTGAACGCTGCCTTGAACAGGCAAGATTTCTTCAAAAGGCCGGTGCGGATATTATAAGACTTACTGTTCCTGCTAAAGAGGACGCTTCAGTTATATATCGGCTTCACAGCGAGGGAATTACAGTTCCTCTTGTTGCCGATATTCATTTTGACTATAAAATTGCGCTTGAAGCGGTTTCTGCCGGAGCTGATAAAATCCGGATAAATCCCGGAAATATCGGCGGAGAAGACCGTGTGAAAGCGGTTGCCAAAGCGTGTCTTACGCATAATGTTCCGATAAGAATCGGAGTAAATTCGGGATCTCTCGAGGCAGATATATTGAAAAAATACGGTACTCCTACAAGTGAGGCACTTTATGACTCGGCTATGTATCATATTTCGCTTCTGCATAAATGTGATTTTGATAATATAGTGATTTCGGTTAAGTCATCGGATGTCAGAACTATGATAGGCGCATACCGTATGCTCTCCGCCAATGTTGAATATCCTCTTCATCTCGGTGTTACAGAAGCAGGTTCAAAGGAACGCGGAACGGTCAAAAGTGCTGTCGGAATTGGGGCGCTCTTGTGCGACGGAATCGGAGATACAATCAGGGTATCGCTTACTTCGCCTCCGGCAGATGAGATTGCGGAAGGGCGTCGGCTTCTCGATGTCCTCGGTATTTCCGATTCCGGAATTGAGGTAGTGTCGTGCCCCACATGCGGAAGAACAAAGGTGGATCTGATTGCGCTTGTCAATGAATTTGAAGCTAAGGCGTCTGAAATTAAGGTTAATAAGAAAATTAAGGTTGCCATAATGGGATGTGCTGTGAACGGACCCGGTGAAGCGCGCGGAGCTGATTTCGGAGTTGCGTGCGGAGATGGTTGCGGACTTATATTTTCGGCCGGTGAAATTCAGAAAAAAGTCAGTGAGGACAAGATTATAGACACTCTTATTGAGATGTGCAGGCAAATCTGATACCATATATATTTATGTTACGAAAGCAGGAGAGTATGGCCAGAATTAAAATTATCGGATTATGGCATATTGTGCTCTGACTGTGCGGTAATTAGCATAGATTATACCGAACAAAACTTTTAGTGTGCACGAAAGGTATAGTATAGCGATGTCTAAAACATTCCTGGAACTTTTCAATAGATATTCACCTACGGATCTTCATGCCCGTATTCTTTCATCTGGTAAAAATATCGGTGTAAAGGTTAATAAAGAACACAGGTGTGCTGAAGTACATATGTTTTTTCCGGAGATTGTCAAAAGAGAAGAGCTTTATAGAATCGAAGAAAATGTAAAGTCTGCTTACGACTTAAATATGTTTGTTATCAAACCGAGTTATCCGAAGGAGCTGTTCGGAGAAGACTATATTCCGGAGGTTATCGCGGAGACTGAACGAAGCGGAATTGTTTCGCGGGGATTTTTCGATAAGTGTACATACCGGCTTGAAAAAGACAAACTCTC
>CABPZV010000072.1 GCA_902462015.1 uncultured Eubacteriales bacterium
TAAGGATACTGTCAGTTTTCTCAATAATGAAAAGCTGTATAAGCTGTCTGTTTCTGTAGGTTATGCCCCGTATAACGAGAAATACAGCAAAACCATTGACGATATGATACGGTATGCCGATGAGAAAATGTATAAGGATAAAAAGAGTAAGAAATAACGGCTCGGAGGGGATATGCTTTGAGTGAAAAAGATATAAAAACAAAGCCGAAATCTACAACAAAGTCGGTGCAGAACGCTCCGAAATCTGTCAGCCGTTCTCCTGCCGAAACGGTCAAGGATATTAAAACCGTAGCGAAAGACACTCTTGTCAGAAATGCTGTTGATAAACAGCTTGAAACAAGGCAATCTAATGAGCCGCAAAGAGCCGAGGTTGAAGCAACCGAACAGGTTGAAAGCGCCTACTACTCTGCTGCCGATACGGTCTTTCAAAAGGGCAAATCCTTTGCGGAAAACAAGCTGAAACAGCATCATCAGCAAGCGAAAACACGTGAAAGTCAAAATGCCGATATTCCGCATACACCGCAGAACGATGGCGTTCCGGAGGTGCAAAACTCGCCTAAGCAGAGTAATAATACACCTAAAACTAAGGAAAGCGTACAAGCGGATAAAAGCGTTTCTGCCCTCAAGGAAACACCGAAACCGCAGTCCAAGGCTACGGCACAGGTTAAAACCAAAGAAGTATACATACAGGCACAGAAAAAGGAAAGCAAGACGGCTGATAAAACCGCAGATACCGTCAAAACAAAGGCTAATTACATAAAACAGCACAAAACCGCCGAAGTCAAAGACGGCATCAAGCAAAAGCCGCCCGTATCCGCACCGAAAACAAGAGAAAATAGCTCTCTTTCTTCCTCCGCTGTTCCAAAAACAAAAGAACAAGCCGTTACTGATGCACGGAAAAAGTATGTTTCCGAAAAGCTGAAAACAAAGGCGAATGTTGAAAAAACGGCACAGGAAGGTCGTACTGAAGGTGTACCGGGAACAGATTATCAGCAGAAAAGAACTGAAGTGTTTACCGAAAACGAAAATATTCCAAAACAGCAGACACAGGCACAAGCTGTTAAATCTGAAACGTCTGCCCCAAAGGTAAAAACCGAAAACTGCGTTGACGCTGCATTTTCCTCAAAGTCTATGCCAAAAACAAAGGAAAGCTATATACGCTCACAGGGTAAAACTCCTGCTGATATTATTAAAACGCCGGACAGAGCAAAAGCTGTACCAAAGCAAAATGCGCATACTGTTACCCGAAATGTATCAAGCAATGCGAAAAAGGCTGTCAAGACAAAGGACAGCTTTTCAAACGGTGCAAGTCGAGCTGTTAAGACCGGCAATTCTTATGCTGGCAAAGCTGCAAAGCAAAAGAGTGTAAAAACAGCGAAACGGGCAGCGAAAACGCAGAAAGAGATTACCAAGAAAGCGGCAAAGCAAGCCGCAAAACAGGCTAAACAGGCAGCTCAGAAAGCGGCACAGGCAACAAAGGCTGCTACGAAAGCGGCAGTTAAAATCACTGTAAAAGTCGCTCAAATGGTCGCTGCGGCAACAAAAACGATTATATCCGCTCTTGCGGCTCTCGGCGGATGGGCGGTGCTTTTGGTCGCTCTCATTATCGTAATTGTGGTTGCGGCAATAGCGGCGTCACCGTTCGGGATATTTATATCTGATGAAGCGGCAGATAGCGACAGTATTCCTATTTCCTCTATTGTGGCGGAGTGTAATATGGAGCTGTCAGCAAAGCTCGATGATATTGAAAATGCTGCGGCGGCAGACCGCAGTGAGATTATAGGCGAACAGGCTAATTGGGATTTGGTGCTTGCCGTCTTTGCTACAAAGGTTGCAGGCGTGGAAGATGACACTGTGGAAGATGTTGTTGTCATTACGGAGGAAAAGAAGCAAAAGCTCAAAGATGTATTTTGGGATATGCACGAAATAACCTCCCGGAGCGAAACGGTTACAAACGGCGAAACCTCGGAAAAGGTCATATATATTACGATAAATACCAAAACAAAGGACGATATGATTGCTCAGTACAGCTTTACCCGAAAACAGCAGGAAGCACTTGATACCCTTTTGGAACAGGATGAGGTGCTGATTTCAGCTACACACTCTCTTGCAATATCAGACGGGACGGCGCAGGATATATTAAAAAACCTGCCCGACAGCCTATCGCCGGAACGTAAAAAGGTAATCAAAGCAGCTTGTTCATTGGTCGGCAAGGTCAATTACTTTTGGGGCGGCAAATCCTCTGCTATCGGCTGGGACTCAGAATGGGGCAAGCTGAAAACCGTATCCGCAGAGGGCAGCAAAACAACCGGAACAAAACGTCCGTTTGGACTTGATTGCTCTGGGTTTGTGACTTGGAGCTTTATCAATTCCGGATTTTCAGCATCCGCCATAGGACACGGAACGCAAGGACAGATTGCAAAGTGCAACCGTATCTCTTGGAATCAGGCACAAGCCGGAGATTTGGCATTTCTCTCCGACCTATCTCATGTCGGTATTATTGCCGGCAAGGATACAAGCGGTAATATACTTGTTATACATTGCTCGTCAGGTGCAAATAATGTGGTTATTACTACAAATTCTATATTCGGCTTTGCTGCAAGACCATACTGCTATTAAGATTGGGAGGAACAAATACAATGAATTTAAAGAAAATGATTATAGGTATTTCACTTGTGTTGTCGCTGTCTTGTACAGCGGCATATGCAAGTAAAATACCGTTTTGTGATGTTACGGAACAGACACCGTACTACACAGCCATTGACAGACTGTATGATATGGGCGTAATACGAGGATATGAGGACGGCACATTCAAACCGAATGATAAAATATCCGTTGCAGAGGGTATTACGCTTGCGGAAAATTTGTTTGGTGACACTTCTGCCCTGCCAGTTAAATGGGAGAATTGGTTTTCTGCAAAATGCGGTTGGAACAATCATATCAATTTAAACAATTATCCGTTCAGGGGCGATTATAACGCAGTGATGACTTATGAAACGGCTTCGGAGCTGTTGCTTAAATTAAAGAATTTACCGTTAATAAATTCGTCTATGTGGGATAAAAAGATAAAATACGGCGCTTTTTCAGACTATACGAACACAATGTATGTGCGAGGGTACGAAGAACACATCAGCTTTTACGGTATTACCCGTGCCGAGTTTTGCAATATGCTTGTCTTTATGCTGGATTATGACGGAGCATATACTATTCCAAAAGCAAATGAGCCGATTATAGAGCCGGAAATATACGGAGATGCTAAAATAGTTGATTACCAAGACGCAATCTTGAACGCTCAAAGTGAAATGATATGCGTACCGGAATTTATCCGCATACACTTTATTGAAAACGGCTACAAAATTATACTTGTTTCAAACAAGGACTGGACTGATTTATTTGATAACGCCTATGCAGGAATGTACAGTCCTCAAGAAAAAGTTATATACATACGAATGGGTTATTACGACAGTATTCCCCATGAGTTTGGTCACTACATACACGCCGTTCTGCAAGAACAATGCGGATATGATATATCCACCGATGATAATTTTAAAAAGAAGCTTGCCAATTTAAAATTTGCAGGAGATAATTATTTTATGACGAATGATGGAGAATTTTTTTCAGAAGTATTTGAGGAATACTGTAACAACAGCAATCGGTTAAAAGAGTGCTGCGGAGATATTTATGCATATATCGACAACGCAGTAAATACCTTTACAGGCCTATGCCGATAAGTAAAAACAGGAAGCGGGATAACACTTGCTTCCTGTGATTTTTTTAAACAGGCTTAAAAACCCCATTTTTGCACATGGTATAATATAATGGGGTAAAGTATTTCAAAATCGGAGGTGAAAATATGACGAAATGTAATTATGATACCAATACGCAAGAGATATACGGATATGTGAGAGTATCTTCAACCGACCAAAACGAGGACAGACAGATGCTTGAGATGCAGAGGTTAAAAATAAAAAAGAAAAATATTTATATAGATAAACAGTCCGGAAAGGATTTTAATCGCCCCAGTTATCAACGATTATTGGGGAAACTGAAAAAAGGAGATTTGCTGTATGTAAAATCCATAGACAGGCTCGGTAGGAACTATAAGGAAATTCAAGATCAATGGCGGCTGTTGACAAAAGAAATGGAGGTTGATGTCGTGGTTATAGATATGCCGCTTTTAGATACAAGAGTTTATAAAGACTTGATGGGAACATTCATTGCCGATTTGGTTTTGCAAGTTCTGTCTTTTGTCGCTGAAAACGAAAGAGTAAATATCCGAAAGCGGCAGGAAGAAGGCATAAAGGCGGCAAAGCTTAAAGGTGTGATGTTCGGACGTCCGATGATAAAAGTGCCCGATAATTTCGGTAGCTTGGTAAAGCAATGGGAGCGAGGGCATATACGGGCTGAAGATGTGGCAAAAGAGTGTGATATGAGCATAGCAACCTTCTATCGTCGGCTTCGGGAGTACAGACTGACAAAATAAAATCTACTATCACAAAGTACACCTTTTGATAGTAGATTTTTTTATGTTAAAATATTGGATTTCTCCTGTTTTTACGGGAATATTATACCAAAAAACACTCCAAATGTCAATATAATGGGGTAATATTAAATCTTAACAACATTTTTCAAAAGGTGTACTTTTTGGCAAATGCGGTATGCTCACTCAAAAAGTGCATTGCCAAAGGAGTTTGATAAGTTATGAATGATAGTACATCGGCTTTAAGGCAGCATCGATGCTGCTTTACCGGACACCGCCCCGAAAAGCTCGGTGTTTCCGAAGCAAGAGCAAAGGCGTTACTAAAATCAGCCATACAACAAGCTATATCCGAAGGATATGTTACATTTCTTTCGGGTATGGCTCGTGGAATAGATTTGTGGGCAGCGGAAATTGTTATTGAAGAACGGGAAAAGAATGATAATATTCACCTTGTTTGTGTCTCACCGTTCAATGGTTTTGAAATGCGATGGTCAGAACAAGATAAAACTACCTACTATTCAATTATGGAACAAGCTGATTTGGTGAAATATATTTCACAACACTATTACAAGGCTTGCTTTCAAGTAAGAAACGAATGGATGGTTGACCGTGTTTCAAGAGTTATAGCCGCATACAACGGCACAAAAGGAGGGACAAAAAACACAATAGAATACGCAAATAGAAAAGAAATATTTGTTGAAAATATATTAGATTAAAAAATAATACAGTAAATCATTGACAACCTCTCTGTATATTATTATGTTCGTGATAAAATAATAATAGAAAAGGAGTTGTCATACTATGAAAAAAATAACAAAAGAACTTATAAAAAAATTCCGCAGATACTTGATTGAGGAGGAAAAAGCCGCAGCAACGGTTGAGAAATATATCCGTGATATAAATGTCTTTGCTGATTGGCTCGGAGAAAAAGATCTTGATAAGGAAACGGTGCTGACTTACAAGGAGAACTTGATAAAAAACTATGCTCCGGCAAGCGTTAATTCCGTTTTATCATCGCTCAACAGTTTTTTCACATTCAATGAATGGTATAACCTCAGAGTGAAAAATCTGAAAATTCAAAGACAGATATTTGCCAATAAGGACAATGAGCTGAACAAGGAAGAATATGAACGCCTTTTAACCGCTGCAAAAAGCAAGGGAAATGAGCAGTTATATTTTTTGATGCAGACTATATGTGCAACGGGAATCCGTGTATCAGAGTTACGCTATGTAACAGTAGAAAGCTTAAAAGCACAAAAAGCACAAATCAATCTTAAGGGCAAAATGCGTGTTGTGCTACTCCCGAAAGAACTGTGTAAAATGCTTCTGAAATACTCAAAAGAGCAAAAAGTCACAAGCGGCTCTGTATTTGTTTCAAGAAACGGAAAACCGCTTGACCGTTCTAATATCTGGAAGATGATGAAAGCACTCTGCGAAAGCGCCGGTGTTGCAAGGGCAAAGGTATTCCCTCACAATCTCAGGCATTTATTCGCAAGAACATTCTATTCAATTCAAAAGGATATTGTTCGCCTTGCCGATATACTCGGACATTCAAGCGTAAATACTACCCGTATATACACTATGGAAACAGGAGAAACACACCGCCGGCAAATACAGAAATTAGGGCTTTTACGGCTATAAAAAGAAAAAACCACATAATCGAAATTATGTGGTGAAAAAGTTTCAAGTACATATAATATATACACTGATATTATAGCACTGAAAGAGGCGTTTGTCAATGATTTACCGAATTTTTGCAAAATTTCGTCATTATGCAATAAAACAGACACGCATTTTAGACCAATGTTGTTTTCCTTAAATTGACATTGGTCTGATTTGCTATGTCTTTTTATAAAAATACGGCTATATATTTTGCACAATATCACTAAATCCGTTAAATATTTATCTGAAAATATTTTTGTCTGCAACATAATTTCGATTATGTGGTAATGCCTTTACTGCATAATTTCGATTATGTTGCAGGCAAATTTTTTTGCTATAAATTAAACCGTGCGTTTTTGCAAGCAAAGGAGATGATGAAATATGAAAGCTGCGACATATCAGATTGACGAAGAAGGGATTTTAGACAGTACATTCAATTACCTTGTAAAGCATGGACTTGAAAATATTACAATAAGGGAGCTTTGCAAAGGTACGGGAATTGCACAGGGCAGTATTTATTACTGGTTTAGCGGTAAGCAGGATTTAATCTGCGAAGCTGCCGAATACGGACTAAGAAAGGTCGTTGATAAAATATTTTCTTATGTGTTTTCAAATATGAAGAATTTGCGTAAGTTTTTCGATGAATGCCTTTCGGAAATAAACAAGTACAAAAACGAACTGCGGTTTATTTATCAAATGGCGGCAAGTCCTGTTTACGGTGGAAAGATACGAGGCAAAGGGCAAGACTTAAATTTTGTTTACGACAAATATGTTGAAATGCTTGCTGTGCGATTACAATGCAGTGCAGAGAAATTAAAGCCGATTGTACACCTATTTATATCGGCAATTCTTGATTATGTTATGTGGGAAAATAAAGAAAACGCACAGATGCAGCTTGAATTTATTTATTTCATTCTTACGAAAAATATAAATGCGGCAACAATTAATTTAAGGTAAAAATATATTTAAATATATTTTGCAAGAAATAAACAGGAGGTACATAATTTATGAAATTCAAACCTATGCAGAAAGCAGGAGCGTTAGCAGTTGCTGTGTGTCTTGCACTTTCTGCAATGCCTGTCTTTGCGGCAGACGCAGACAAAATTGAGGTGATACTTACCGATGTCACCGAAACTGATTTGACAACGCTTTCAGGCGAAGCAAAAATCAAAGTGAGTGTAAAAGGAGCTGCGGGAGATATATCGGAAGCAAATGCAGCGTTTACATTCAGCGGTGACTTGGATTATAAATCCGTTGACTTTTTAAAGGGCTCGGACGATTACAGTGCAGGAGATTTCCAAGTAGCTACCGACCGTGCGGAGGCTAATGTCAAAAACGAATTTTCAGCGGGATTTATAAGCAGTACACCGATAAAGGCTGATGATGAAACAGAGCTGTTTATTATTACATTTAACGGCGAAGCCGGCAAAAGCGTTACGGTTATGCTTGACAAGGAGCATACATTCCTTACCGTTGACGGCAAAAAAACAGCGGCTTTAGATAACACAGCTTTATCGGTAACGGCCATTGAAAGCACAAACGAAAGCACAAACGCTTCTGTCAAGCTGACTATGGATAAGGTTCCGAATTTTAATGCAGGAAATGCAGACGGAGTAGTAACTCTTTCCATAACCAATGAAAGAACAAAAAGTGTCATTAAAACTAAACTGTCCGATGAATACCGTGGCAGCGGAACGACTGCGTCATTTACAGTCGAAAATGCCGTTTTAAAAAATGACACATACACCGTTGAAATATCCGGCAGCGGATATATCCCCTATAAGAAAACGGGAGTAACCTTTGACAAGCCGCTGGAGCTTACAAATGCGGATTTTGTTCCGGGTGATGTCAATAATGACGGGAAAATAGATGAAGCCGATAAAACAAAAATCAACGAGATTATTTCTGCAAAAGATTACAGTATAGCGGCTGATTTCAATCGTGACGGATATGTAAACGAAGATGATGCGGCTATTCTCGGTATAGGCGAAATATCGTCAAAGCCTACGAAAATGTCAAAACCGACCGTAACGGGCGGAAGCAAAAAGATAACCGTTAAATGGGATAAAGCCTCTGACGCAACAGGCTATACAATTAAATACGGAACAAGCAGCACAAATCTTTCAAATACCAAGGATATAGATACGGCTGACACAACAAGCACCGACATCACAGGTCTTTTGGCGAATACCACCTACTATGTACAGATTGCCGCAAAAAATTCCGATGGCACAGGTGAGTTTTCCGATACTGCAAACGCTAAAACCGACGCAGATACCACAACCGGTGGCGGTGGCGGCGGCGGTGGCGGAGCCGGTGGAGGTGGCGGCAGCTCATCTTCAGGCGGTTCGACCGGAGGAAGCACAGGCGGCGGAGCGATATATCCCACAACTCCGACAACCCCCGACAAGACAGAAACCTTTACCGACCTTGAAAACCACGCATGGGCAAAGGATTCAATCTATGCCTTAAAAGCCAAAGGAATCATCAGCGGCGTAAGCGAAACGGAATTTGCCCCTGCAAATAACATTAAACGCGGTGATTTCATTCTTATACTTACAAGAATGTTGTCGGTAGACAATGAGTTTACAGAAAACTTTGCTGATGTGCCTGAGAGTGCATACTATTATAATGCTGTCGGAAGTGCAAAGGCAGCCGGTATTGCAAGCGGTGACGGTGCAAACTTTATGCCGGAGGACAGTATTACAAGACAGGATTTAATAACACTTGCATATCGTGCCTTCCTTGCAAAAGGATATATCGAAGAAACAGAAGATTACACTGTGCTTGACGCATTTGCAGATAAAGACAGCATTTCGGATTATGCAGCGGCTCCGATGGCGTCTATGGTAAAGGCAGGAATTATACAAGGTTCGGAAGGCAATGTAAATCCGAAAGGAAACGCAACACGAGCAGAGGTTGCCGTTATGTGTGCAAGACTTTGTGAGTTGATGAAATAATGGGACTTAGTGATACAGATATATTTTTATGCTGCATAATAGGATTCCCGATATTGTTCTTCTGTATATTGGGACTTTATCTGAATATTATTCAGCCTTTTGCGGAAACAAGAGCATATATAAAGGAAGAAATCAATCGTTCTGACGGCGAAGAATACTATTATTGGAAACATGAATTGAAAATGCTGTATATTGAGCATATTCCGATATTCGGATTGTTCATCAGAAGATTTAAACGATAATTAACCGGCATTGCCGGATAATTATAAATAAAATGGGGTGCTAATTCCCTAATCAAAATCAGTGCAAAGTAAGCTAAACCGCCGCTGAGGGAGGGTTGATGTTTAAGGTACGGCTAAAACGCACAAAATTTAAGAAAGAAGGAGAAATTTATGAAAGGTAGAAAACTTTTGTCTGCAATTATTGCAGGCGCAATGGTACTCGGTACTATGAGTTTTCCGGCGTTTGCCGCAGATGAAACATATACGGTAACTGCAGAGAAAACATTGGAAAGCGTTATGAGCGAGATAAACACATCTGCAATCGGCGATGTTGTTATTAATCTTGAAACTGATGCTACATTACAATTGCCTGATTATTATGCAAACCTTGTAAATGACGATGTAAAATCACTTACAATTAATGGTAATAGCCATACGCTTGATGTGGATGCAACATATCGCTTAAAGTTCAATATGGCAGGAACATTGAAATTAAATAATGTAACAGTGAAGTCCGATTACTTGGAAGCAAATACATGGGATTCTTGGGATTTCCTATTTAATTGTGATGTTGAATTTACAAATGTTATTTTTAACAGAGAAATGGCATTGGAAAAGAACGCTGTTCTAACAGGGGTTACAATTAACAACAGCAGTACAGATGATTCTTATGCAATATGGATTCCTGCAACACAAAAGACTGTTGTAATGGATAATGTTACAATCAATGCAGCAGGTACTGGCAAACGTGGAATTAAAATTGATGAACA
>CABPZV010000073.1 GCA_902462015.1 uncultured Eubacteriales bacterium
TCTTGGCAGATGTGATGTTATAGTAACGGATGACTTTACCGGAAATGTTTTTCTAAAGCTTACTGAAGGCCTCGGTGCTTTTCTTCTTTCTAAGCTTAAAGAGTGTTTTTATGAAAATATTATAACCAAAGCATCTGCGCTTTTACTTCACGGAAGCTTGAAGAAGATGAAAAATTCATTCAGCGTATCTGAATACGGAGGGGCTCCGCTTCTTGGTCTTTCAAAACCAGTTATTAAAGCGCATGGAAGCTCAGATGCACGCGCGTTTACAATGGCGATACGGCGTGCGGCTGATTTTGCTGATACCGGCATTACGGTTGAGATTGCTAAATGGATTGAGGAAGATCGGCTCAGAAAAGAAAGTATTCAGGAAACAGAGACCGATTCTGTTACGGTAACCGGAGAAACAGGAGAGTCGGTTGAAAAGGAAGCTTTGTTTTCATCAGTGACAGACACGACAAAAATCTAAGCTTAACTTACAGTGTCGTCAATAGAGGAGATATGTTGATACAGCAGCGAAAAATGTCATAAAATAAACCGGAAAATTGAAGAATGGCAAATCTGAAAGAGTTTTTTCAGAGCGAAGTTTATGCATGTGGAAGAAAACAGAGTTTTATAGTAACGCCGATTCAGCACAGATAAAGCCGGATAAATTTTTGAGTATTTACGAAAGGTATGGCAAAAAATTATGAAAGGATTAGGAAAAAATATGCCGGCGGATACTGCCGGACTTGAAAAGACAATAGGATACGTCTTTAAAAACAGGACGCTTCTTCACACTGCGCTTACACACTCTTCTTACTCAAATGAAAAACGTGCGCACGGGGATAGTGAAAGCTGCAATGAACGCCTTGAATTTTTAGGTGATTCGGTCCTGTCGCTTATTGTCAGCGACTATATTTTTTCAGCGTATCCGGATATGCCGGAGGGCGAGCTTTCCAAAGTCAGGGCAGGAACAATATGTGAAAAAGCTCTTGCGGAATTTGCAAGAAACATTAAGCTTGGTGATTATCTCTTTCTTGGACGGGGAGAGGAGCTTACAAACGGCAGAGAAAGACCATCAATTTTAGCAGACGCATTTGAAGCCTTGCTTGCTTCGGTTTATCTTGACGGTTCTATTGATGATGTAAAGCATTTTCTGCTTCCGTTTGTGAAAGAAGAGATAAGTAAGATACTTGCAAGTGGACATACTGCAGATTATAAATCAATATTGCAGCAGATCGTTCAGCAGGAAAAGGGTGAACTGCTTGAATATATACCTGTGAGAGAGGCCGGACCGGCTCATAAACGTATATTTACAGTTGAAGCAAGGCTAAACAATAATGTAATTGGCGTAGGAACTGCCGGAAGCAAACGCGAGGCGGAACAGATTGCTGCGCGTGAGGCACTTTCTTTGTTTGGGAATAATACTTAAAACAAAGCAGATTTGTTATAAGCAACTGATCTTTGATGTCGGGACAAATATTCGTTGGAATGCGACCTGGCAGGCGGAGAGACCGGCATTTCATGGGAGATGAAACTGGCCAAGACACCAAGTATGTACAAAAGGCATGGTTATATAAATGAAGCATATAAATATTCCCGTTTTTATACCTCATCTCGGATGTCCTCATACCTGCATATTCTGCAATCAGAGAAAGATATCCGGTGTAAAGGATTTTAATATTGAGGATGTTAAATTAAATATAGATAAGGTACTTGACGGACTCCGCGGACGGGAGTATGAATATTATACCGAGATTGCTTTTTTTGGAGGAAGTTTCACCGGGATTCCGAGAGATGAAATGATTGAACTTCTTGAGCTTGTTCAGCCCTACCTTCTTGACGGACGTGTGAATTCTCTGCGCTGTTCTACCAGGCCGGATTATATTGATGCAGAAATAATTGAAATATTAAAAAAGTATGGTATGGCCACTGTAGAACTTGGAATTCAGAGTATGGCAGACAAAGTACTGAGGCTCTGTAACCGGGGACATACGGCTGCACAGTCGGAGGCCGCATGTAAGCTTATTAAGGAGAGCGGAATAAACCTCGTTGGACAGATGATGACAGGTCTTCCGGGGTCGGAGCCGAGTGACGAGCGGTATACTGCAATGAGGCTTTGCATGGCGCATGCAGACGCGGTGCGTATCTATCCGACCATGGTTTTTGCTCAGACAGAGCTTGAAAAAATGATGCGAGACGGTAGGTATGTTCCTCCGGATGAAGAGGATACTGTAGAGCGTGTGGCTGACTTAATAGAATTATTTGACGCTAATTCCGTTCCGATAATTCGAATCGGCCTGTGCGCTGGCACTGAGCTTGAAACTGATGCAGGTATAGTTGCAGGAGGCTATGAGCCGGCCATTGGGGATATGGCAGCTAGTCGCGTTATATTACGGCGGATTATGTCGCAGCTTATCCCGATGCTTGAGGGAATGGACAGGCCGGACGGACTTGTAATTCGTGTTCAATGTGCTGTGAAAATGACATCTGCTGTCATCGGACACCGCAGGTCGAACAGGGAGCATTTAAAAAAACTGTGTGGAGTGACACGTCTTATTGTTTTGGAAAATCCTGAGATATCTAAATATGATGTTAAAGTTGACATTATAACTAAATGAATATATCACCGTATTTTGGGTGTTTGACCTGCGGACGTTAGTCTCTGCAGAATGTGGGATTCATCTGCTTTTTTCAGCGGTGGTTTCTACCGCTGATATGCTTTATGTTGGTGCATTTTTCCTCATTAAAATTAAAAGTTATTTGAATGTATTGTATTGAGTTTTTTGGTTTACCAGTTAATAATTAAAATGGATGGTTGAATATTTTGAAGTTAAAGTCATTGGAGCTTCAGGGTTTTAAATCTTTTCCGGATCGAACCGTACTGAACTTTAATTCCGGTGCTACAATTGTGGTAGGACCAAACGGAAGCGGAAAATCGAATATATCGGATGCGATCAGGTGGGTTCTTGGCGAAACGTCAGCTAAGGGAGTACGCGGAAGTAAAATGGAGGACGTTATATTCTCCGGTTCAAATTCTCGCAGAGCCATGTCGGCGGCCGAGGTCTCTCTGGTTCTTGACAACAGCGATGAATCGGGAAGAATTCCAGATTGTGGAGATGAAATAGTGGTAACCAGACGATGCCTCCGCGGCGGTGAGAGTGAGTATCTTATTGATAGGAAACCTGCACGTCTGAAGGATATTACAGAGCTGTTTATGAATACGGGGGTGGGAAGATCCGGATACTCCATTATCGGTCAGGGGAAAATTTCTGAGATTGTGTCTCAGAAAAGCGAAGACCGCCGAACTATATTTGAGGAGGCAGCCGGCATTTCAAAATATAGGTTCCGTAAAAATGAAGCGGAACGTAAAATGAATACTGTAACCGAAAATATGACACGTGCCGGAGATATCCTGAGAGAGCTTGAAGCCCGTGTAGCGCCTCTTGAAAAAGCGGCGGAAAAGGCAAAACGGTATCTGCAGCTTTATGAGGAGAAGAAGCGCCTTGACGTGTCTCTTTGGCTTTTTGACGTTGATACGATACGCCAAAAAGTAAGAGAACTCTCTGATTCCGCTGCGGTTGCCAAGCGTGTTCTGGATGAAGCTGACGGGGAGCTGTCTGCTCTTGAAGCGAAAAATGAAAGACTTTATAATGAATCTCAGGCAAATAAAATAAAAGCTGAATCTGCTCAGAAAGAGATACGTGAAAACAGTGAGGAAACTATTGAGCTGGAGGGCAGCATTCGCGTCATAAATACCGAAATTGAACACCAGAAGCAAAAACGAAGTGAAGCTGAGATGGATCACTCAATTCATGCTTCTGCATATGAGGAATCAGTAAAGAATTCGGAGGAACTTAAAACTCAGCTTGCAGAGCTTAAGAGACAGCTTGCAGAGTTTCGTGCTGAGTATGAACGGCGTCTTGCGGATACAGATAAGCTGAAACAAAAACGAACCAGCCTTGAAGAATTCATGGCCGGCAGAGATGATTTCATTCGTGAAATTCGTGAGCGTCTTGTTTCGGACAAATTAAAACTATCAGAAATATCAGGATTCAGTGATAGCTCTATAGGACGAAAAGAGGAGCTTAATGCGACGCTTGCGGAGCTTAGAGAAAGAAATGAGCTGCTGCAAAAAAGATATGATAAGGCTGAAGAAACAATTTCCGATTATTCCGGACGCTTGGAGGCTATAAAAGATAAATGTGTCCGGCTTAAAGCTGAAAATGAAAATAAAGCGGCAGAGATTGAACGTCTGCGTGATGACCAGGGCAGACTGGTTAGCGATTATACGTCAAAAAAGCAGCGTGCCGACACTCTCCGACGTATGGAAGAACATTTTGAGGGATATAGTAACAGTGTAAGGTTTGTAATGGATAATTCTGAGAGGGGAAAGCTTTCTGGAATTTTTGGACCTGTTTCGAGGATGATTGATGTTCCGACAAAATACAGCGTGGCTGTCGAGACTGCGCTTGGATCAAATGTTCAGAATATTATTGTGGAAAATGAAAATGCCGCTAAGGAGGCGATATCGCTTCTAAAAAAGAACGGCGCAGGCCGTGCGACGTTTTACCCGGTTTCATCAGTAAAAGCACAGCCGCTGAATATTGACATACATCAGCTTGAAGCTCACCGCGGTTATATAGGAATCGCTTCAGAGCTTATACAGTGTGACAGCCGGTGTGTAAATGTTATTGGCTATATGCTTGGTAGGACAGCGGTATTTGATAATTTGTCAAATGCAACCGAATGTGCGCGTTCTATGGGGTATCGCGTCAGAATTGTAACGCTTGACGGACAGCTGATAAATACAGGAGGTTCTTTTACGGGAGGAAGTACAAAGCGTGATTCCGGAATGCTAACAAGAGCGCAGGAGATTGCAAGATTTGAGAGTGAAGCGGTAAGAATCGGGATTGAGCTTACTGCAAATCGCGAGGAAATCGCGGCTTTGCAGGAAGAAATGGACAGGACAGCCAGCGAGCTTGAAGAAAATGAGCAGAATCTTAATGTTTTAAATACGATGCTCGGAGCGGAAAAATCACAGCAGTTGGTAATTCAGTCTCAGTTGGACGGAGATAAGGAGCTTTACAGTAAAACTCTTGAGACACTTAATGAGCTTCAGATTAGAGACGAACGTGACGCGGAGGAGAAGCTTCAGCTTGAAGAGCAGATTGAAAAACTGTCTGCTGAACTTTCAGAAACCGAGAAATATCGAGCAGAACTTGAAAAACAGCATAATGAATGTAACAAAGATATCTCTGACAGTATAGAACATTCAAATTCACAGCTTATAAAAATTACACAGGTCGAAAAGGAAATCGAAGTTAAGGAAAACAGTATTGAAATAAGCGACAATTCCGGAAAATCATTGTTTGAGGCGGCAGAGCGGGATTTGGAAAATATAAAATCCGCAGACGAAGCGTGCAGAATGTATGCAGACAGACTTTCCGGGGCGTCAAACCGGATAGAAGAGCTAAAAAAGGAAGCCGAGAGACTCAGATGCGAGCACGATGCTCTTATAAACGAAGGAATTGCTGGAGACGCCGCGCTCTCAAAGCTGCGGGATCAGGTAAAGGAAGAATCACACAGACGTGAAAATCTTTTCAGGGCATATACCGAGCTTGACTCAAAGCTTGAACAGACAAAATCGGAACAGGATAAACTTTCTTCAAAGCTATGGGATGAGTACGAGCTTACATATGCTACCGCGGCGGCTTTGGACTATCCTCCTGTAACTGGTGAAACGAGGGCAAGAACCAGCTCTGCTTCTGCCGATCTGAAAAATAAGATACGGGCGCTTGGTTCTGTCAGCTTAGATTCAATTGACGAATATAAGGAAGTAAGTGAGCGCGCAGAATTTATGCGTCAGCAGTATGATGATTTGTGTATTTCTAAATCTGATTTAGAAAAGATAATTGGCGGTCTTGAAACAGATATGAAAAAGAGGTTTCTTGACGTTATGGCTGAACTTGACGCGAATTTTAAGGCGACCTTCCGTGAGCTTTTCGGTGGCGGTACTGCTGAGCTTAGACTCACTGACCCAGATGAGCCGCTTACAAGCGGGATCGAGATAAATGTTGCCCCTCCAGGGAAAATTGTCAAGAGTATGTCGCTGCTCTCCGGCGGAGAGCAGTCGTTTGTGGCTATCGCACTTTTCTTTGCAATTTTAAATGTCAATCCTACTCCTTTTGCAGTCCTCGATGAGATTGAGGCTGCGCTTGACGATGTAAATGTTGCAAGGTTTGCCGATTATATTAAGCGGTATTCGGAGGATACGCAGTTTGTTGTGATTACGCACAGGCGAGGTACAATGGAGATTGCAGACACACTTTATGGCGTGACCATGCCTGAGCGCGGAATTTCGCGGGTTCTTACACTGAATATTATCGATGCTGAAAGCAGGCTTGGAGTAAAGATAAACTGACCTTTATTTTATTGTTTTGTTTGGACTTCGCGGCGTTATAAAGGATTAGCGTGAAAATGGAGAAAAACTTGCTCCAAATATATTTTTTCACGCCGGAAAGGCAGAGGTGTTAATTTATATGTCTTTTTTTGACAGACTTAAGCAGGGATTGACTAAGACAAAAGAGGGTATTTTTAAACAGGTTGATAATCTGTTTAAGTCTTTTGTCCGTGTAGATGAGGAAATGCTCGAAGAGCTTGAAGAGCTTTTAATAATGGCAGATGTCGGAGTGGGGCCGACTGAAAAAATTATAGATGCGTTGAGAGAAAAAATTAAAGATGAACGGATTTCCGATTCTGAGCAGGCCAAGGCCGCACTTTGCGAAATTCTGAAAACCGAGATCGGAGAAGGCGAGTCTCTGCGTATCGGAACTACTCCGTCCGTTATACTTGTCATCGGCGTAAACGGAGTGGGAAAAACAACATCGATTGCAAAAATTGCCGCAAATCTTAAACGGGGCGGTAAAAAAGTACTTCTGGCTGCAGCAGATACATTCAGAGCTGCTGCGATTGATCAGCTCCAGATATGGGCTGACAGAGTCGGAGTAGATCTCATTAAACATACAGAGGGATCTGATCCTGCGGCGGTGGTCTTTGACGCTGCAGCAGCAGCAAAAAAGAGAAATACGGATGTTCTCATTATCGATACGGCGGGACGACTTCACAATAAGAAAAATCTGATGAATGAGCTTGCAAAAATCGACCGCGTCATTGAAAGGGAACTTCCCGGAACAGATCGCGAGACGCTTCTTGTCATTGATGCGACTACCGGGCAGAATGCGATAAGTCAGGCTAAAGAATTTAAAAACGCCGCAGATATTACCGGCTTGATCCTTACTAAGCTGGATGGTACGGCAAAGGGCGGAATTGTATTTTCAATTAAAGAGGAGCTTGACATTCCTGTAAAATATATCTGTGTGGGCGAACAGGTTGAAGATCTTGAGGAGTTTAATGCCGATGATTTTGTAAGGGCGCTTTTTGACTGATAAACCGATAAGGCGAGTTGAGGAAAGGTGATTATTTTGTTAAACTTTGTTATTGCCACCCATAATAAAAATAAGGTCGGTGAGATTGAGAGTATTTTGAGAAGAACGCTTGACGCTTCAGGAAACGATGAGAGCTGCTTTTCTGTAATAACTGCAGGGCAGCTTGGAATCGGCGAAATTGAGGAAACCGGCAGCACATTTGAAGAAAATGCAAGAATTAAAGCGTGTGCGCTTACGGGAAGAGGATATATTGCAATAGCGGATGATTCCGGCCTTGAGGTTGACGCTCTCGGCGGAGCGCCCGGAGTACATTCTGCAAGGTATTCCGGGGGAGACAGCAGCGAAAACAATCGTAAGCTGCTAAGGGAACTTGACGGAGTACCGGACAAAGATCGGACTGCCAGGTTTGTTTCTGTTATCTGTTGTATTTTTCCTGACGGCAGAGAGCTTATATGCAGGGGAGAGTGCACCGGAACAATTCTTAGGGAAGCGACCGGAACCGGCGGATTCGGCTATGATCCTCTCTTTTATTATGAGCCGCTGAAAAAAACGTTTGCGGAAATGTCCTCTGAGGAGAAAAACCGCGTAAGTCATAGAGCGCGCGCACTTGAAAATTTTTCGGACAGCTTCGCAAAGATGAATTTTATTTATTAATATAAAGCGGGATAGATGATTAAAGTTGATTATCGGCTTAATAAGCCGATTAAAAGATAAAAAAGGAAATGGTTATGGCTGTGGCTGATATCGGTATTTACGGTGGTACTTTTTCACCGCCTCATAACGGACATGTTTATGCTGCAAAATCTGCACTTGACGAGCTTATGCTTGACAAACTTTATGTTGTACCTGCATTTATTCCTCCGCACAAGCAGCTTGGTTTTGATAATCCGAATGACAGATTTAATATGGCGCGGCTAGCCTTTTCCGGTATTCCTAAAGTAGAAGTTTCAGATTATGAAATGACAGCCGGTGGAAAGAGTTATACCGTAAAAACGCTTGAACATTTTAAAAACAAGGGAACGCTTACTTTTCTTTGCGGAACGGATATGTTTCTCTCGCTTGAAGAATGGTATATGCCGGAGAAGATTTTTAGACTGGCACGGATTGCTTTGATACGAAGGGAAGCTGACAATGAGTTTTTGAACGTCAGAGTTCAGGAGACGAAACGTCGTTATATGAAAAAATATGCGGCAAGGATTGTCGTATTGCAGGCAAAGGCGTATGAACTGTCATCTACTTTTGTCAGAGATGCCATATCGGACGGCAACTTTGAGGGATATGTTCCGGAATCTGTTGCGGCATATATTAGAAAAAACCACCTTTATGGTGCATAACAGTATTGGGGATAAAATTCAGTATGGCGGAAACAATAAAGACAGAAAAAAATGCAGTGGTCAATATAGATGAAAAAAAGCTTACTGAGCTGAGAAAGCTTATTGCGGATTATCCGGATTTTTCCGGAAAGAGACTTTCTCATACTTTGAGTGTTGAAAAAGAATGCGGTGTACTTGCCGGGATTTTTGGGTTTTCTGGGAATGATAGACGAAGACTTTGTGCTGCAGCGCTTTTGCATGATATAACCAAGGAAAAGCCTCTCGATGAACAGCTTGCACTGTGCCGTTATTATAATATAGGCTATCCGGACGAGGCAGTGAGATCTCCAAAAGTATTTCATGAATGGACTGCGTCGGCAGTCATGCGTAATAAATATGCCGAATACTGTGATGAGGAGATGTGTTCGGCTGTATTTGTACACACGACCGGGCGCGAGGACATGACTCTGTTTGAAAGTCTGCTCTATCTTGCCGATTATATAGAGCCGTCGAGGAGATTTGAAAGCTGTGTTGCGGTTCGGAGGTACTTTTACGAGGGAGTTTCCGGAATTACCTGTTCAGAAATTGACAGAAAAAATTCTCTTAGAATATTGCTTCTCAAAGCCATGTTAAAAAGTTTTGATTATACGATTGAAGAATTAATCGGTGAACAGGAAGAAATATTTTATTTAACTATAAAATCGCGGAATTCATTGGTGTATAAATTGGCCGGGCAGAATCTTTCATGAAATTTTTGTCGTGTTATCAATATGGGGGATAAAATGGAAAACAAGAACACAAACAGCACGAATAGTAACAGGGATGAAAATTATATAGGGAGGGCGTCTTCCCGGAAAAAAGAAAATTCATCTCACGGATCCGAACAGAGTCATGGACAGAATCACAGTAAGAGCATTAATCGGGGACATGGCCAGAGCGAGCATCGCAAAAGCAGGCCATATTCTGCTTCCAGTACGGGACATACGGGAGCAAATGCACACAGACGTGAATCCAAAACGTCTGAATCAGGCGTGAGGCGTTCCTCCGGAAAAGGAATAGAAAGATCCGGAAAAGTTTCGCAGAAATCGAAAAAATATACTATACTAATAAGTATTCTTGCTTTTGTTATAGTTTTAGGGATTGTTGTTGCAGCTTTATGGCATATCGTCGATTCATATGAACCAAGCGTAGATATTGGTCCTGCTGGAGACACCGGTGCAGGCACGGATAATGCTGCTTTGGAATCCGATTATATGGGAGATCCTCCGGCGGCCGTCAGCACAAGTATAGAGCGTAAAAGCGGTTTTTATACGATGCTTGTTGTTGGTCATGACCA
>CABPZV010000074.1 GCA_902462015.1 uncultured Eubacteriales bacterium
GGTCATAGCTTGTCGCCTTGCGGACGATATAGCCGTTGTCTTGCGAGAGCCTGTCCATGATGAAATGCTGATATTCTTTTTCGGTCAATATGTCATTCATGTGCCATCCACCTCCTTAATCGCTTTTCAGTCGTTTGATTAGCTGCCTTGCAAAAAGCAATGCGATTTGGTCGCAATTATACTTTGATGAGTCTATCGCTTGGAGATCTGCCACAGATGGATATTTTTCCTTTAACTGCGAAACCGTAATATTGTGTAAAATCGGCAGGATCAGCTTTTGACCGTTTCTGTTCTGACGGTTCAAAAATTCAGAGAGTTCGCGTTCCGTCCATTCTCTGTCGAAGAAGTTTTCCGAAATAACAATGATTGCGAATTCTGCCTTCTTAGTGCCATTGAGAATTCTATCTTTCCAATTGTCACCCCATTCAAGGGATTCCTTGTCATAAAAAATAGCTACACCCAGTTTGTTAAGAGATTGGTACAGTTCTTCCACCAGATCGGCCTTATCTTTACTGGCGTGAGAAATGAACACATCATACTCCGGTATGTCTTTCGCACGATATTTAGGGATGTTGACCGTAGAAACTCCGTTCTTTTCATTCACAAAAGCCTCATCGCCCCGAATACTCTCTAAGCAGGAAACCAATTTCTCGAATGCACCGGTTGAGCGATGAAACAGTATTGTGTTTATGCGCTGACCCAACGCATGGTTTTTTAGATAGTTGTTGTAGAAAATCTCTACATCATTCATCCACTTATCGGCCTGCTGCTTCTCAGCGGCTGTTTTCAACTTGTTCGGTGGCAAAATGCTTTTTGCCCGTTCCAAAAGAGAATCGAGCTGTTCTTCAAAAGTTGCCATCAAATCACCTCCTTCTTGCCAGTAACATACTCGAAAATTAGAGAGCGCTTATAAGCATCGAGAACAGCCATCTGTTCTTTCTTCTGCTCGATAATTGCGTCTACTTCTGTGACCTTGGTTTCCAGATAGTCCGCCATAGCTACCTGTTCCTCATATGGTGGCTCAAAAACCATAAGTCGAGAAAACTCGGAATAGTTCAGTCCCTGGCGGACACCGTTTCCCATGTTATAAAATACCTTCATAACATCGTATGCATGAAGAAGGAAGTGAAAATACCTCGAATCGACCTGTTTGAGCGGACAAAGATCAATATATGCCGAAGTAATTATGCCGTGTTCCTTCACAAGCCCAGTTCGCAGACTGCGTTTATCGTTCTGCAAATCGGTGGGACGGATGATAATATCACCTGCTTCAACGATGTTGTAGGTATTAAAGCTCTCTGGTAACAGTCCATCATTGGTGTTGATGTCCTTGCGGATAACTCTGCCATAACTCAGCGACAACAGATTATCCTCTTTGCCCAGTCGATTCTTGTTTTTGCGCTCACCGTAGTAGGAATAAACAGGATGAACCGGCCAATGCACCGGAATTTCTCCAACCCACTCAATCCCACTGTCCTTCATTTCTGCATTCGGGTTCAGTCCTTTTGTGACGGTTTCGGTGATGACAGACCGCTTGTACTGCTCCAGCGTGTCGATTTGGGTTTGGATGTCGGCGGTCAGCGCATCAATTTCAGCGCATTTGGCATCAAGAAAAGCGGCAATGCGGTGTTGCTCTTGAAGAGGTGGAACAATAATATATGTGGTTTTCACATCAGTTTTATTTAATTTAGGCTGAGCCGAAGACATTGCCTTTTGCACCAGCTGTTTCCATACAAAATCTGCATTACCCAAATAATAGAGGTAATGTTGTATCATTTTGGAATTTGTTCTTATCAAGAACATATTGGGTCCTAATGTTGAAGGCATATTTATTGGCGGCATCTCACAAAATAAGCCAGCATATGCTCCGACATTAGCAACAAGAATTTCTCCCCCATATAAGCTTGACTTTTCAAGATAATCATACGAATACTCCGAAACATATACACCGGAATTTTCTAAATTTTCTCTTAAATCTGTTAAGCGAATCAACCTTGCATAATCCTCATAATCCAGATACTGCACATTTTTTGCCAGATCACCAAAGGATCCATTAGCAGTATAATCTGTGAGCATTTGTATAACATCTTTTAAACGTGCCACCTTCCATCCAATCGGAATTTTTCTTACCCATTCAATTCCACTATCTTTAATTTCTTGCATATTATCACCGCCTTATTCAAACAGTTTGGCTACACGCTCAGATACAGAAAGCTCCAACTTTGAGAATTGCGCTTCCAGTTCCTCGCTGGCTGTAGGCTGCTGATACTTATAGAAATACCGTGTGAATGGAATCTCTGCGCCTGTCTTGATGACAGGCTTTTTCTTTCCGAGGTCTTCTTCAAAAAAAGCGGCGGCATCTGGAATATGCGGCAGGACTTCTCTTGCCATATAGTCCTCAATGCTCTCTTCCCATTTCACCAGTTCAGTGTCCTTGGTTTCCTTGTCATAAATGATATTGCCCTTGCGGTCACACTGAATCTCGGCATTCTTGTCCATGACGGAAAGGCCGTCTGCAATCTTTTCCAGCAGTTTCTTGTCGGCAGTCACAGTGGAGAGTGCCTGGGTCAGCACCGGCATGAATGCCGCCGGAGAGTTATAGATCTGTTCGGAGACGGCTGCATTCAGCGCAGCGATAATGGCCTCATAGACAGGCTGATTTGCCTGGTAAGCCTCCAGCTTTTTCTGGTCTTTGCCGGTCAGTTCCTCGGCGTTTTCCAGTTCATCCACCTTGGACTGGTCATACAGAGAGGACAGCGAACCCTTGGAAAGCATGGCTTCAATTCGCTCCTCCGTAATGGCATAGCTACGCTGGAGGGGCTGCATTACCGTATACTCACGATAAATGAACTCCTCGTTCCGGTAGATTTTGCAATATTCATTCTCTGCGAAATCCGCATACAGCTTGGTAACGGCACTGCGGTCTTCGGGAGAAATCTCGTTTTTCTTATCGCCCAGGGCTTTACGCAGCTTTTTGAAGAAAGTCGAAGCATCAATCAGCTGAATTTTGCCCTTGCGTTCCGGACGCTTATTCTTGGAGAGAACCCAAATGTATGTAGCGATGCCGGTGTTGTAAAAGAGGTCTGTGGGCAGCGCAATGATGGCTTCGATCAAATCGCTTTCCAACATCCAGCGGCGAATCTGACTCTCGCCGGAAGCCGTTCCACCGGAAAAGAGCGGGCTGCCGTTTTCGATAATCGCAGCACGACCGAAGTTGTCGTCCATCTTGTCAATAGCAGACTGGAGGAACAGCATCTGCATATCGCCGGAACCAGGCAGGCCTGCGCCCCAGCGACCGTCAAAACCTTTCTGATACTCTGTGTTGACGGCATCCTCGACACCTTCGGCAGCGTCCTTGCCGCCCCAGGCGGTGCCGAACGGCGGATTTTCCAGCACGAAGCGCATCTTCGTGCCCTTAAATTGGTCGGCTTTCATAGTGTCCTGATAGCAGATGTTTTCGGCGTTCTGCCCCTTGATGAGCATCTCGGCAAGGCACATAGCGTAAGATTCCGGGTTGATCTCCTGTCCGAACAGGCGTACATCGGCAGAGGGATTATAACGCTTGATGAAATTGTACCCGGTGGAGAGCATACCGCCCGTGCCGCAGGCCTGATCCAATATGGTGATGACCTTGCCGTCATCAAATATATCGTCACAGCCTTCGGCAAGCAGAATATTGACCATCAATTTAATAATGTCGCGGCCGGTGTAGTGGTCGCCGGCTTCGGCATTTTCAGAGAACTTACGAATCAGTTCTTCGAAAATATATCCCATCTTCACATTATCAATGGTGCGAGGGTCAAGGTCGAGCTCAGAGAACGCCTTGATGACGGATAGCAGTCGATTGTTCTTGTCCATCTTGTCGATTTCTTCACCGAAGTTCAGACCGCGCTCTTTTGACATAAGTATTTCATATACATTTGATGAGAAACCCTGTAAATATGACTTGAAGTTATCAGCGATGATATCAGCATCATTTATCAGTTCTGCAAGCGTGTACTCGCTGGTATTGTAGAATTGAAAACCTGAAATGCGATACATCGCCTTTGCTGGGAAATTTGGATTTGCATTGAACTGCTCGACAACTTTCTGCTTGGTGGGCGCAAGAGCGCACTCAAAGCGGCGGATGATCGTCATAGGAATTATGACATCCTTGTACTTGTCGCTGCGGTACGGTCCGCGCAGTTTGTTTGCGATGGACCAGATAAAGTTTACTTCGGTGGAAACATCGACAGGTGAATCGTCCCACATCGCGTCTATAATCTGCTTATCAGCCATTTGCCGTTTACCTCACTTTTCTTTAAGTAGCCCCAGACTACCTCTATTTTACAACCATATGTGTCCCATAATCAGGACTTTGACCGCTGGCCGGTCATCATTTTATAATGCTGACTCTAAAAATCTGTGCTGTTTAATGCTATTAAAAACTAGATTTTAGCGTTATCGTCCCTAAGGAATTCCATTATATCGCCAACATCACAATTTAATGCATCACAGATTTTAAGCAACACTTCTGTGTTAACGTTTTTTCCGTGTCCAAGCTTTGCTACTGATGTAGCACTTATTTCAGCCATCTCGCAGAGTTCCTTTTTCTTTATTCCTCTATCGATTAGCAACTTAAAAAGCTTGTTGTAACTAAAACGCAAACTTTCTTCTTTCGTAGTACTCATCAGTTGTTCTCAACCTCCACATCGTTCCAAGTGCGTCCAAATAACGCCCCTTCATCAGCATTAAGCTGTAACACCTTGTTATCTTCCATAATTTTTTGTGCTTTCGGAGTATAGGAGCCTTCCTTATCCATAGCTATAAATACTTGCTTTGGCGTACTTGCATACAGCTCCATGATTTTTTCTATTGCATCATCCTCAATATTTTTTAGCATCAAAGAATCATGGGCAATCACTGGCAATCTGGTCAGTTTCAACATTGCTAAATCAAAAACTACTAACCCCTTATATTGAGCTCCTGTGCCACCGTCTCTCGGCGTGAAGAACGTGTATTTAGATGCGTCTATTATGTTGAGAGTTGGAGCGGTCTTTCGCCCATTGTATATTACATCGTTTATTTCTGTCATTTCTGTGTTGATTTTTTGCTGCATTATTGCCATCTGCTCAACTACAAGGCGGTTTAATTCTGCTTCGTAGTCATTTGCTATTACAGACAGTTCTTTCTTTTTCGTGTAATTTTCGTTTGCAGCTTGAAGTTCCTTTAGCTCATTATCGACAGTTGCATACTGGTCTAGTACAGCTTTAGATAAATCGGTTGTTTTAGCTATTTGTGTGATAGAGATTTCTATTTGTGCAATTTCATTCTCAACTAATGAAAGAGTAGCTTGTATATTTTCTTCAGCCTCAGAAAACTCGTTTTTCAAAATATTAGTCAATTGCTTATGAAATCCCTCAATTGCCTCGATTTTTTTCAAATCTACTTCAGGGAAAAAGTGAAGCAAATCATCGTAGTTTTTCTTAAACCCCTTCTTTCCAAGGCCCTGATCGACGTGAAGTGCTCTAAGCTGTGAAAGTAATTGCGAACGTTGTCTTTTAAATTTTGATAGATTTCCTTTCAAAATAGAAAGTTGTTCTGCTTGCATTGAGTCCAAATCTAGCAAGCCACCTGAACTTTTTCGAGCGAGTTCCTCAATCTGATTAGCTAATTCATTGATGCGATTTTGGTTTTTGTTAAATTCAGTCTGCTTTGTGACAAATGGAATATACCGATATTTCTGAGCCTTTTTAAAGGTTGAATATCTATCTTTAGCATCTGCAGCGATTTTTGATTGAGCCTCTATCCCAGAATACAAATCGGTCAGTTTCAGCAATCCTTCAATTGCCGCTTTTGCCGTCTCTTGTTTTGATTGGTGTAGTGGGCGTTCTTCATCAAGCGATTCTCTTTTGTAAATGCGCATAAAACGTCCTATAGCATTCCTAAAAGTTAGCCCAATCAAATCCATATTATAATTTACTTGCAAAAAGGACAGATATTGCGTTAATGAAATCAATCCATCATCAAGCGGGTGGTAATTATTGTCACATTTTTGGATATTTTTGTAATCTACATTGGAGCGCGAGAAAAAATGCATTCCATCTTTAAAATGAAAAGCAAAACAAATTCTATGCTCACCAACCTCTGTTTGCACATCGGTCAATTTTTCAACATAATCATCGCCACCAAAAGCAAAGTCGATGATCATAAGGAATGTGGATTTACCTATTGAATTTGAGCCATTCGAACTTCCCATAACTGTATTTAATCCAGCGTGGAGCGAAATACGACCACGAGGAATGCCATGATTTATGAACTTGTCACACATAATTTCAACCAACATAATGGAGTACCAGCCCTTCTTCATATAATTCAATCTTACCCAGAGCATATAAGCAGTCTAGTATTTCTAAAAATTCCCCAACATCTGAAACTTTGGATTTAACATTTTTATATAAGGTACTTGGAGTTAAATCCTCAATTTCCAAATATGACAAGATTATTGGAAACTTAGCCAAAATACTAACTTGATAAGGAGTTACTTTACTTGGAAATTTCACGGAACACCTCGCAGTTCTGTATAAAAAACGCAACCACAATATGACAGGCACGCATATTTTTACTTCCAACACCTGATTTATTTTTTATCCATTCAGCCAACCCGTTTACGATTTCATCTTGTGAAAGAAGTCCGTTGTCCAATTTTTGGTATGCCAGCTTAACCTCAGATGCAATCAAATTAAAATCACCGGTACCATCTCTATCCATTGTTGAAAAAATATTGTTTATGTAATTGTAGTATCGTAAGACTCGTGTTATCTCATCATTCTTTAAAAGATGATTTTCTGGAAGAATCTTCTGATCGAGATGTAGCGCTTCGAGTGGAAGTTCAATTAGTTTTGCATCGTCTGTTATTCCTGCAAGTCCATATAGAACATCCTGTATTTCATCTTCAAGTGCAATGTCATTTATATCTAGAAGTAAATGATGTGTCGAGGCTAGTTGGTCTTTAAGGGTTTTTAATTTTGTATAATCTTCAACAGTTGGTTCAGTAGCGTACTCTTCAGCGTGATCGCAGCATAAAGCAATTTTATTACTGGGAGCATCGACTTTTTGGGGCTTTTTTATCAAAGAAAATTCTGAATTACTTTCAGAAAAATTGTCTGGGTAAATGTTTACGACTTTATATTTCTTTACTGGTGTATTCTTTACATATTTTATAAGCGGTTGATGACAAATAGGACATTCATAATTTGATTCAGCTAATAACGGAATATCGTCACTGACGAGCGGCATATCAGACAAACGGTTTTCGCGATTTATTACATACAAAAGTAAATTACCAAGGAACTCGGACTCTTTGCCTGAGTCGAGAAGAGCTAATAGTTCCTTTTTCTTTTTTGCAGCAATCGCGTCATCTGAGTCAATCGCTCTTCGCATTGCTTCAAACATATCATCGCTGGTGATTGCATTCATATAAGGGATTATCTTTGTTTCACAGTGTTTCTGAGCATCAGCGATGATTTGCTTTGTGGTGCAGGCATTCTTTATTGCCTTAGGAACATCTACTTTTCGCTTAAGAAGGTCACTGATTAGTGATGGCGCAATATTTATAGAATTGCCTTTTCTGTCAACAACACTTGCCTTTTCAGTGATCCAACCTAATAAAAGTTCAACAATGTCTTTGTCATCATTTGGGGGCTGCATAGCACTTTGAAGGCATCTAACAAATTCAGCAAAACAAAGTTCAGTCATTGTAACTTTCCTTTCTATCTTGAATTTTACTCTAATTTCACTCGAAATTCTCACTAAATACTTTTGGGCTGAATTCTTCTATAATAGAAGAGTAAGAAAGCTTCGCACAGTTAGAACTGAAGCTCAAGATTTTTTTACATATATTATACCACAAATCTTCGCAAAAGTCCATATTATTTTGCAAACGCAAAAGAAAAGTTTGATATTGCTGAAAATCTTGTAAATGCAAAGTGGTGGAACCTAAAAATGTCAGACCGATGAATACAAGTTTTAAAAATGTGAAAAAAGACGTTTATAGAACAAAGCGGATTACACTATGGATTTTTGTAAACTATAAATTTCTTATCTTTACAATAAAAATCTGCAGTTTTTTGCAGTCAGCCTTGACTTACTATATTTTTGCAGTAAATTGCAGTCCGCTGCGATTTATAATATATCTTTTATCTGATGTAAAAATCAGATAAACGGCTCAATCGGAAAGTTCCGTAGAGCCTACAAATATCAAATCATGCCAGAGTGCGCAATCTTGGCAGGATATCTCATAGGTCAGTTCGTCGTGATAAAGACGACCGAACGACCTGCGACGAGATACCCTTACCTTGCTGCGCTCTTTTTGGCTTTGCGGGTCTGCGTGTATCTTAAACGCAGACCTATTTTTATATTCTGCCATGATTGTCCTCCAGCGCAGGAGGTAAATCATGAAAATCAAAATGCGTTATGACAACACTTATCAGACTCTTGAAGTCGATGCCGAGAAAATGTGGGTCAGCCTGTCACTTGAGGCTGGGACGAACATTACGCAGGAGGAAAAGGAACAGCTTATTCAGGATAAGGTTGAGGAGATATACAATAAACCGGAATACAATAGCTGGCATAAGTTGGACAGGCATAGAGGTGAACCTAAAAGATCATTTAGGAAAGACGATGAAGAGGCAGATAACAGCGATGGGCTCGACCTCATTCCCGATTATTCCGACGAGGAGCGGCGTGAACGTAAGGAAAATTATGAAGAGGTTTGTCAGAAATTGCGTTCTCTGTTGAAACCCGAATACGCAGATGTCATTATTTCAGTCGTTCTCGATGGCAACACTCCCGAAGAATACGCTGCTGAAATAGGGGTACATAGGGACACAGTCTACAAGCGCCTTCAGCGTGCAAAAAAGAAATGCGCAAAAGTCTGGTGAACTGTCCAATCCGGCAGTTTGCCGTGGCTATTAGGCAGAGGGTAACCTCAAGATTTTTTATTAGGAGGTCATTTTTATGTATGACATGAAGATTTATGAGAATTCGGAATTTGGCTCTGTGCGTACTCTTTCCTTAGATGGCATACCTTATTTCGTTGGAAAGGACGTAGCTGAAATTCTAGGCTACAGTAATACCAAGGACGCTATTTCAGTTCATGTCGATGAGGAGGACAAGCGTGTAATTCAAAGGTCGGAAAATACGACCTTTGAAATTCCGAATCGAGGTTTGACTGTTATCAACGAAAGCGGTATGTACAGCTTAGTTCTTTCCAGCAAGCTTCCGAATGCGAGAAAGTTTAAGCGCTGGATAACAAATGAGGTACTCCCGACAATCCGGCGGCACGGCGTATACGCTGTGGACGAGCTTCTTGAAAACCCAGACATGCTGATAGCCGCCCTTACCGAACTGAAAGCGGAGCGTGAACACAGAAAACTTCTTGAGCATACGGTAGCTGTGCAGAATCAGCAGATTTCCGAGATGAAGCCCAAGGCATCGTACTACGATGTCGTACTTAACTGCAAGGATCTTGTCGCAATTTCAACTATCGCAAAGGATTACGGCTGGAGTGCAAATCGAATGAACCGTTATCTTTACGAAAATGGTGTTCAGTTTAAGCAGGGTAATAAAATCTGGCTGCTTTATCAGAAGTACGCCGAAAAAGGGTACACCAGCACAAAGACTCACAGTTATACTGGTAATGATGGAACTGTTCATACCAGGGTACACACCTATTGGACACAGCAGGGCCGACTGTTTATTTATGGACTTCTCAAAGAGAATGATATACTGCCAATTATGGAACGGGAGGTCAGCGTTGAAGATTGACATTTACAATTCCGAACGCTATTATGATCCAACGCCGTATGCAGCACTAACCAGCATTCTGACCCAGGAGGAGGCTGCTCTCAGGGCAGCTGCTCCGGGCGGTGATGGGTTTAGACCTGTTATTTATGTATGCAGTCCTTATTCAGGAAATATTGAAGAGAATGTATGTAACGCAAGACGGTATTGCCGTTTTGCGTTGGAAAGCCGGACTATTCCGATTGCGCCGCATTTGCTATATCCGCAGTTCATGAATGA
>CABPZV010000075.1 GCA_902462015.1 uncultured Eubacteriales bacterium
ATGGGCAAAGGATTACTACGAGTGGTGCAGAAGCGTTGAGCCGGTACTTTGGGACGGAGAATGGTACCTGCGCGCATATACTGATTACGGTGAGAAATACGGAACTCATGACGATGAATACAATAAGATCTTTCTGAATCCCCAGTCATGGGCGGTACTTAGCCGGCTGCCATCGGAAGAAAAAGGTAACTCCTGCTTTGATAATGTAAAAAAGTATTTGTTCTGCGATTTTGGAGTCGTTTCTCATGCGCCTGCTTCATCGGGAATAGATTTTAAAAAGAAGCATTATTTCGGGATGAAAACCGGTATCCGCGAAAACGGAGGAGTATTTTTCCATGCAAGCACATGGGCGATAATTGCCGAAACTTTGCTTGGAAGAAACGAGGACGCATATTCTCTGTATCACAGGGAGCTTCCGACGGCGCGCAACGATAAGGCTGACAGATGCAAGGTTGAGCCGTACATTTATTCTTCCTCTATGGTGGGACCGTCGCACGAGCGTTATGGCTCTGGAGAGTGTTCGTGGCTCAGCGGAACCGCGTCATGGATGTTTCTTGCCGCTTCTCAGTATATACTTGGTTTCCGTCCGGATTATGACGGAGTTATTATAGATCCGTGTGTGCCTGCTCATTGGGACGGATTTTCATATACAAGAGTTTACCGTGAAATTTCCTGTACTGTTTTGTCGCCGGCGCTTCCATTTGAAAACGCACGCTCAAAGAAGCTGATCGTGGACGGGGAAGAGCTTGACGGAAACTTTTTGCCTTATGATAAAATCAAAGGAAAAAAATCGGTTGAAATTAAGGTAGTGTATTGATTTGGCTGCCGCAATATTTTTTATCTTGACAAAAAAATTTTGTGTTATTGTATCTCATTCGGATAGCCAAAAGACAATTGCTGACTTTATTCGGAGTATCTAAAAACAGTATAGTTATGGCAATTGAGTGTTTCAATATTATTTTAATGTTTTTCCCTATATAAAACCCGTCGCTGTAATCAAAGACTACAGCGACGGGTTAGTTTTACTAAAGCGGATTGTCTTTAATAAGCTGTTCAGTCGTGGTTTAGGATTTGTATTTTTCCGGCAATGGAATAATTTTTTCAAAGTGGAATACCGTTTCAACATCTTTTCTCCACTGAATTGGAGGATCAGTGTCTTCCCACGGGGCAAAATGCTCGTTCATAAGCTCTCCCCAATTTGAAGGGGTGTTATTCGTCGTTAGTTTACCCTTAAAGCAAAGCTTGCTTTCTGTATCCGGTCTTTCAAGATAGTGAAAGAGCAGATTTTCATGCATGCAGATAATTCCGTATTTATTTCCCATTCCCGGAGTTTCTTCCTGCATCTGATAGTGATAGAATATGTACGAGGAAAGCTTCTCAGGCCTGATTCTCATCATCATTCCAAAAGGCTCGCTTGGTATGTGACGCATCCATTCTTCATCGTCTACCGGTCGGTTGTAGTGGAAAATATCAAACATTGGAACCCAAAGTCTTTTTTGACTTTCTCCGGGCCATTTTTCAAGATATTTTTCCATATTGTTGAAAATATCATCGGGCGCAAGAGTTGTACAGTCCCTTGTTTCGTAGTAGAGAAATACACGCCGCTTCCAACACATCACGCTGAGAGATACTATACATTCGAAGCGGTTACACCCCTCGAGTGCTCTGACAAATTCTTTTTGTGCGCCGTCCTGAAGCTGGGCAGTATAAATATTACGGTAAATCATGGTATTATTTCCTTTCATTCTTTTGTTCTGCGTGATTTAATTGCTCTGTTAATTCAGAAGCGCATGCAAGCTTCTTTTTTTGTTTAGTTGCATGTTTTTTACATTTCATAAGTTCTGTTCAAACCGCAATGCTTCGAGGTTTTGCATTGCAAAATCATCACTGCCAGCGACTATACTAAACTTGCTGCCATAATGCTAATATTTTATTCGGTTGTAGTCTTAAAGCCTCCATAAAAAAGTACAAAGGACTTTTTATTCATCTGAAATCAGATATTTACCGCCGCAAAGAAGATCATACGTAAAAATCCGATGCGCATTTACAAAATAGGCCTGCTTATCAGTCAAATCAAGGCCAAGACGAAGATTATAAAATGGAATATTATCATAAAAATCGGATAGATATTCCATATATGCCGTTCTCGGTGCTCCTATCAGCTGTGAAGCAGCATTCATAAGATTATATGATGAAAGCTCATTATCCTTTCCGGCATGAACAATTGAACTTTCGCTAAGCTCGAAATTAGCGTAAATAAGAAACGGGGTCCGTTGCCTTTTTAAAATATCTTCACTCGTCATAGGATCGCTGAAATAACCGCTCTGAACATATGCTGCAAAGTCAACTCCAAGTGTCGGCAAATGATCTCCGAAATATACAAGAACTGTATTCTTTTCGCGTGAATCTATATATTCGACAAGTTTGCCGAGCGCAGCATCAGCATTTGCGGCGCCTTGCGTGAAGTTCCTCACAGAAGACATTGTTTCTTCATCTATACGGTCGTTTTCTACAATTATTGTACGTTCTTCCTCCGAATATTTCATCTCATAAGGCTGATGATTTTCCATACTTATTCCAAAAGCAAACACACTGCTCTCCTCGTCAGCAGAGTCAATATAGTATGTGATGCAGTCTATGAAGGAGTCGTCTGAAATCTGATATCCGCTTCCGGTGACTAAAAGCTCCCCAGAATCATTGAGCTCCATAATTTCGTCAGAAAAATATGTTTTGTCAAATCCAATAAGAGGATACGTCGTATCCCGTCTGTAAAATGCCGACAGGTAAGGATGTACAGCAAAGCTATCGTACCCTAAATTTTTATATAACGAAACAAAGGTAGGGAGCGAGCCGCGTACATACTGCCACGGAGTACTTCCACTCGGAAGGTAATCGGTGGTAAGTCCGGTGAGAATATCAAATTCAGTACGTACCGTACCGCCTCCCATTGCTGTCTGGTAGATATAGCCGCTGACAGTTCCTTCCCGAGATGTAATTTCATCAAAATTTTTTAACGGATTATCAGAAAAGGTGGTTTCCGGCAAATTCCGCGGATCCCAGAATGATTCAGAAAGTATCAATATTATATCCGGATAACTAAAATTTTCATCGGCAGGAATATATTCATAATCCGATATAAGTTCTTCCACTGTCTCCTTACTGTAGCTCTCTGGCTTTATAACGTGCATAGAAAGCAAATTTACGTAAAATCCACCGAAAAATCCGTTATAATCATAGTTTGACGACTGAAGAAACGCATCCTCAAGACGAAGATCGGCAGCAAGCAGAGCTTTGTTTGTATAGCTTTCTACCGTCATAGACAGAATAACCGGAAGCAACAAAATGGCAGCTGCGGGAATTCTTATCCAAAACCGAACCGGTACAGTAATTTTAGAAAATGCGATCATTATTATAAAAATTACTGTCACAGCGAGCATAATAACTGCTGCACGTGGAATTCTAATATCAACAAAACCAAGAAGTTCACCAACATTTCCACTCTGTTCAATTAAGTCCCACGGATATAAATTGTCTCCGGTCAAAGCGTACTTAAAATAATTAACAATCCCGATGACCTCAAAAAGCAGAGCAAATATAAGCGAAGAAATCCATGCTCTTTTGAAAATCAGCAATAATATCAGGTATATAAGATATACAGAGGTAAGCGCAAAAGCAATCAGCACACCGCGAAGCTCAAGATATACAGAAAATCCATCGGTATTATAATAATGCAGATATTCTAAAAAATACAGGCAAAACGCCGGAAGAATAATCATACTTAAGAATCCAGCAACGCGAAAAAGAGTTTTTATATACGAGTTTTTCAATTTTTTATATCCCGGAAACCTTACAAAAATCAGAGATGATATTCGGGAAAATAGTTTACCGTCGTTTTTAGATTTCTCTGATATTACATTCTTTTTCGAATTATCAGAACATTTAATAATCTTACGGCACGAAAGCCACGGGATTCCGGCAAATAACGGAACAATTGAAACAAATATTCCGATCAAGTATGCTGGAAAAAGCGAAAATTCCCATAGATACACAGCAGTTAGCAAAAACAAAGAATGAAGCACCGCTCCCAAAAAAGAAAGAGCAACAAAATAATTTCTTAGTTTATATCTTATTTCACCGGCAAATTCAAATAACTTATCATAAAGAATATATCCGACAAAAATTGCACCGCACCATGCAGGAACATTTGCTAAAAACGCCCTCGCACCATGTCCGCCGTCATAAAGGAAATTACATAGTGAAGGCCAAAAATTTTCAAGAATATGACGAAAAATAATAAACAAAACAGATGAAATATCAACTACCGCAGCCTCTATAATTAAATAGCGAAGAATACCGCGATGTTCTTTTGACTGAGTAACAATACACGAAGAAACATCGGTATTTTCGCGTTTTCCCCCGGAATTAGCATGCAGTTCTTCATTTTTTTCATTTGAATGCGTAGATTCTGATTCATCGGCAATATTAAATTTCTTGGTATTGCCCTCGACTGACATGGAATTATTTAAAGTAACCTGCCTTTTTAATTTCTTCATGTTTATATATCATGCCTTTCGTAAAGACTTAATGATTTTAATTTTTATACAAAGTTTATAATATATTAATCACATAGAATGATAGTATATCATTTTTTTCTTCGATTTTCAAGCTTTTTCTTTAAAATAACTTGCTGACACCATATACCACAAAAATGTACGGCACATGACACTTTGTAATTAAACACGTTAAATTTATTAGGATTTAAAAAATAAAAATTTTAAGTGCTTCTTTCATTCACAAATAGTTTACTATTCATAAATAAATCATGCATTGTGAATGCAAATTAAATGTGATATAATATACCCCGTTGACTATAGAAGATGTATATATATCTGTACAGCTGTATTTAGCAAGCGGTTCTAAACGTCTATAACGTTTGACAGATCGTGTTTTTACCCTTGGTTTGGAGAAGTACTCAAGTGGTGAAGAGGCGCCCCTGCTAAGGGTGTAGGTCGTGTAAGCGGCGCGAGAGTTCAAATCTCTCCTTCTCCGCCAAATCAAAAAGCCCGTTAAACACTGGAAAATCAGTTGTTTAAGGGGCTTTTTTCATAGTTTGATAATTACTTTTCAATACATTTCAAAACATATTATTTCATATAAAATGTTGTCAAAAATGTTGTCAAAATACATTACCAAATGCCGCCGTAAAGCCCCTGCCTTTAGGCATGGGGTGTCAACATGAAACAGTCTAAAGATAGTCATATATTATTTACGGCGTATAAAGAAATACCCGCTCAAGAGTGAAAAGCTCCGGAGCGGGTTTATTCTTATCGTGAAGCGGGTACAACCGCCAGATCACAGCCGAGAGCGGCGGCAACCTTTAACCATATCCAGCAAGAAGGCCCCTACCTCTTAGGTGGGGGGATGTCGCAAGACTATATACGACTTAGATCGTGTATAGTCTTTTTGTATGACGGGCATATCAAAGCTCTGTGGTGAAAGTCCGCCGAGGCGCATTTACCGACGAACTCAAAAGCGACTCCCAAGGCTTATGTCGTGAGGCATAGGCGAGAAGACGGGATAGAGAAATCGTAGCCTGACGGACAAAAGAAAATAGCAGGACTTCATATCATAGTGAAGCCCTGCTATAATGTTGTTTGCAGTCTTTATTTTGCCGTTGTACTTCCGTTCGGAGCGGGGGTAATATGCAGATAATCGAGGAGGGCTGCTTCAAGGAGCCGTGAATAATTTACGCCCTGCTGTTCTGCTGCATCCTTTAACCACGTGGGAAGCGTTACGTTCGTTTTTATACGGCGGTTGTCAAGCTCGTTTCTCACAATATCGGGAAATACCGTTATAAGTGATACGAGATAACCGGGAGCCGTTCCTTCGTCTATATGCGGATTTTTAGAGGGAGAGGGGATTTCGTCCCCGTCTTTCTCCATTCCGTAAAGGTGAAGCCCCAAAGCATCAGCGGCTTCTTTCTGTGCTTCTTCGTAAGAATTGCCGTAGCTTATACATCCGGGGAGGTCAGGAAAATATACGCTGTATCCATCTCCGCTCGGTTCAAATACTGCAAGATATGATAATTTACGCATAGTAGGTTCTCCTTTCGTCAGGGGTTATTTTAACCCCGCTTGTTTCAATATGCTGTTGAGTGTTCCGGCAGGGATGTCGCCCGAATGATTGGGAACTGTAACCTTTCCGGGCTTTGTCGGGTGCTTTAATTGTATGTGCGACCCTTTTGTGCGGTTCGGAACTTCCTGCCAACCATCCCGATGCAACGTCCTTAATATTTCTTTTACCGTTTGCGGCAATCCCTCACCTCCTGATTACACTATTATTATACGCCTTTTTTATGCGTACGTCAATAGTTTTATGCGTATTTATTATACGCAAATGTAAATATTTTATGTAGAGAAAAAGTGAAACTCTCGCTCCGTTTCTCAATACAAGGACTGGAAATGCGGACGGGAGTACCGAGAATGGAAAGCAAGACCGCACGAAAGTTCGGAGGAGAAGTTTAAAAGAAAACTCAAATAACTATGCAGAAGAAATTGGAGTGTAGACCTCACATACCGAATTAAGAAAATCAACGAGGTAACAAGAGGTTGGATAAATTACTTCCGAATAGGCTCGATAAAAAAAGAAGCTTGAAGCCATGGACAGTCATTTGAGAAGAATGATGAGGATAATCATTTGGATACAGTGGAAAGTGCCAAAGAAAAGAGCGTGGGGATTGACGAAACTCGGAATAAACCCGTGGCAAGCAAAACTGACGGCAGGTCTTGGGAACAGATATATGTCAGTAAGCAAAATGCCTGCCGTGAAGAAAGCAATATCCTATCGAGTAGGGTGAAATAAATCCGCCCTACTCGATTGCTTGTAGTTCGAAAACCACGCGATAGTCGCGTGGTTCAAAAAAGGTTAACCGGTGAGGGAAAAATCCACCGGTTGTGGTAGAATAGAAACGACCTGTCAGTCGAAACTAAAAAGCCACAAAGGGAGGATTTATCTATGAAAAAAGAGGACATAGACGCAAATAGTTTAGGACATACGAAATGGAATTGCAAGTACCATATAATGTTTGCGCCGAAATACCGAAGGAAGGTGTTTTTCGAAGAAAAGCGCCTTGAGATCAGGGAAGTATTGAGGCAGTTATGTCAGTGGAAGGGAGAAGAGATAATAGAAGGAGAAGTATGTCCCGACTATATACATATGCTGGTAAGCATCCCGCCCAAAATGAGCGTTTCGGGATTTATGGGATATTTGAAAGGAAAAAGTGCATTATTGATATTTCAAAAATACGGGAATATGAAGTTTGCATACCGAAACCGCGAATTTTGGTGTAAGGGATATTATGGGCGTTATATATTAGGAAAACAAGCAAACGGAATTGTTTTAGGTTAGGGGGTCAGACAGCGGCCCCCGTAACCATAGGGGAATTGAGCTCGATATATTCTGCTATACGGCGAAACTCATCAGCGTATTTGAATTTCACGCTGATATTGCCGCCCTCGTAAACCTTAATGTGGTCGATCAACTCGCCTAAAATTTCCCGTGTCAGCTTGTCAATGTTCCGATATTTGAGAAATGCGGTCAGGCATGGGCTTTCCACATCCACGCCATTTTCCAGTTGTTCCTGTTCCGCCGTCAGCGTTTGCATAATGCGTGTGAGGGCCTCAATCTGCTGTTCATAGTCCTCGCTCATGTGGCGGTAATCGTTGCGGGTAATTTCCCCGTCTTTCCAGTCTTGATAAAGGGCCTGCTTGTATCGCATGATTTTAGCAAGCTCTTTTTCTTTTGTGGAGATGCTATCTTCCAGCCGCTTTGACTTGCTCTTTTTCAGAGGTGCGGCGTTGATACGGGCAACAAGCTCGGAATAGGTAATTGCCAGATGCACCTGCTGTTGAATCGCAAACAGCACCCCAGCCTCAAGACGGTCACTTTTAATCGAGTGCATAGTACAAGCCTTTTTTGACAGGCTTTTATAAGTCCCGCATTGATAATATACATAAATTCCTTTGGATGCGATCCGGGACATCGCCCGGCCACAATCGGCACATTTCAGAAAACCACTGAACAGGTAAAGCTGTTTAGCTTTTGGAGCGGTGCGGGTATCCCGTTTGAGCAGGCTCTGCACCTTTGCAAAGGTTTCCCGGTCTATGATGGCCTCGTGGGTATTCTCCACGATAAACCATTCTTCCTCCGGCACCTTTTCTTGAATGTGGATTTTATAGCTTTTCACCCGCTGGCGGCCTTGTACCATATCCCCCACATAAACACGGTTTTTTAGGATCGTGTCTATGGTGATCGTGCTCCACATAGGATTGCCCTGGGCATTGGGAGCGTTGTACTTGAGCCCTTGCTGTTGCTTATAGGCTGTGGGACAAAGTGTCCCGTGGTCATTCAAGTAATAGGTGATCCCCCGCTTGTTCATGCCGGACAGGAATAAAGAAAAAATGCTTTTTACCACTTCGGCGGCCTCGGGGTCAACCAACAAGGCGTGTTTGTCTTTTGGATCTTTCACATAGCCATAGGGGGCATATGAGCCGATAAACTCACCGTTGCGGCGTTTCATATCAAATACCTGCCGGATTTTCTTCGAGGTCTGGTAGCAGTATTGATCGTTCATTACATTCGTGATCGGCACGATAATGTTTGATACGCTGTCCGGGTTGCGGTAGCTGTCCACACCCTCCGCCAAGCTGATAAACCGTACATTCAGCCGGACAAAAAGATTTTCAATCAGGTTTCCGGCATCAGTATAGTTACGGGAAAGACGGGACAGGTCTTTGACAATCACGCAGTTGATCCTGCCGCTATACACATCGGACAAAAGCCGCTGAAAATCTTCACGGTCAGTATCCGTCCCGGTTTTGCCGTCATCCACATACACATCCTGCTCGGTTCCGTCATAAAACTCGTCCAGATGGGTCTGGTGATACTGTTCCAAAAGCCGCCGCTGGTTGATAACGCTGTTGCTTTCGTCCCGGCCACGGAGTAAATCTTCTTTGGAGAGCCGGATATATTTACCCAGCCTCCAGCGCATCGCATTGTATGAAGTAGGGGCGCTGGCGCTTATTGTCCCCCGGTTTGCTGTTCTTGCCATTTGTCCTCCTTCCCTATCACATTACATCTATATTATACCTCTGCTGGAGAGGGCCAACAAGGATGCCTTTGCCTGGGACACTTTGTCTCGAAGTAGCAGGCGGGCCGCAACCGAAGTTACAGCCCGCTTTTCTGCCGTAGAAAAAATGTGGTGAGCAGTTCCTGGAGGGAGGGCCCCTCGTCCGCAAATTCCAGCTTAATCACCATATCTCCTAAACGGAAACAATACGGGTTTTTGAAATGCTCCAACATACGCTGGGCCCTGGTTTCCTTGGGGAGCATAGGGTCGAAAGTAAAACCGCTTGCGTCTGCAAGGGTTTCCTTATCTACTGCGCCGATGTCAACGCTTTTCATTTGTTCAATTTCTTGTGCAGTTAATCTCACAGTAACCTCCTTTTCAAAAACAGGGTCAGAACGCCTCCCGCCTGTCCAGTGGGGAAACGCAGGAGGGCGTCACCGCCAAGGGTGCCGCCCTCCTGCCTTACTCCACCTCGGGACATTTTGTCTCGAAGTCAGTAGGGGCTTTTCTGATAATGCGCCTCGGCGTCTGCCAAGGTATGAAAGTCGAACAGTTCATAGAGCTCCGCCATTACACGGCGGATGTCTTTCTCGGAAAAATCACAGTTTTCCATCGCCATAATGACGTAGCCCCGGCAAGCGCCGTTGCTCCACTGCTCGGAAAGCAGAGCGGCCAGTGTTGGATCGTAATTCATCGAATGTTCCTCACTTTCCTAAAAGTAAAGGAACGCCGCCCTCATTTGCTTGACCTGTCCAAAGACAACTTTACTCGGGGCGGCGCTCCTACGCAGACAAGAGGGCGGCCCGGAGGGACAGGCGGCCAGCCTGTCCTATGCCGGATCGTGGCCGTGGGTTGGCCCGGCCCAGTTGCGGCGTTGGTGTTGTTCGCTCG
>CABPZV010000076.1 GCA_902462015.1 uncultured Eubacteriales bacterium
AAGCCCTGCAGCCGCAGACATCTCAATAACTCCGGTTCCGTTCGGCGAAATCCCGTAAAATGAATCAATACATTCTCCAAAAGGACCGCTGACAGTCCTGCGGACTATATTATCGCCGCAAAGAGCCGACACGGTTCCTTCGCCTCCGTCGGCAACCGGAATTTTTACAGTTTTGATTTTATTGTCTGCCGATTTGATCCCTGCCTCTATAGCATCACAAACCTGAGACGCAGAAAGAGTTCCCTTAAAAGAATCGGGCGCAATGATTACAAGCTTATCTTCCATAAATATAAAATTCCTTCTAATTTTTGTTTTTTCTGTTTTCTTCTCATTTTACAGGCAATATTCAGTCAAGCTGTGACTTGTTTTTTATTTTTAAATAAATTTCACAAAGTTCTTATCCTTTGCCATTTATGTCTCCACATACGGATGCTTTGTAATAAAATATCCGGGGAAATAGCCTGCGGCAAGCGCGTACAGCTTGTCTGCGCATCTCTCGTATTCGCCGATTCCATCAAGTCTGCGGTCGGACTGAGACAGCGCGATAAAAGGAATGTCACACCGTCCGCGGAACGAGGCCAAAAATTTCCGTCCTGCGGAAGACAAACCAAGAACAATTGTATAGTCCGGTATTTTTCTCAGCTCCGCAGATGTAACTCCAAAAAGATTATGCAGAAGCACACGACGAAGTCTCGCATCGGTATATTTTTTTGTAGCAGCTTTCCCTATAAGCTCAGCAAATCCGCTGCTTCTGTCCGCCGCCTTACGAAATCTGTAAAAAAGATCCTCGGTCATTCCGTCGGTATGTCTTTCCTGAATACCGCTCAACATCAGACGAAGATAAATTGCCTGATATATTCGTTCTGTAGATACAGCGGTATATCCGTCTATAAGCCGCATAACCTGATCCGGACATATTTCGGAAAGAGCTTTCATATTACGCGACATAAAGAAAACACGCGACGCAGAAGCTGTTTCATCTCCTACGCGTTTTACCGTATAAGGGATAATTTTATGAAATGTATCCAATTCCGAGAGCGCCTTTATGTACTCTGCGCCGAGTATATCGTTAGGAAGGCGCGGCATATTTTCACCAAAGCATTCTCTGAAAATTCTGTCGCGCATTCTGATGTCGGATTCGCTTCTGTCTGTCTTTCTGATTCTTTCGCTTCCGATGGCGGAAATATATCTGTCGTCTAAAAGACATTCTGCCGTCTTAACAAGCTTCGATAAATCTCCGCTTTCACTTCCGAAACAAAGCCTAAACTCTATGCCGGGCAGTCCGGAAGCGATAGCTGAATAAAGTCCGACTGCGCCTCGGGAAAAGTATTCTGCACTTCCGCAGCTCCACGGATAAGGAAGCTCAAGCACAATATCTGCCCCGCAGCGAATCGCAGCCTCCGCACGCACATATTTATCGATGACCGCAAGCTCTCCTCTCTGAACATAATTCCCACTCATTATTACAAGCCTAAGAGTATCATCTCCGTCATGTTCTCTTATATATTCGAGCTGTCTTATATGTCCGTTATGAAAAAGGTTGTATTCGGCTATAACAGCTGTTACTTTCATAAAAATACTCCCTGCCGTCTGAGCCGGCTCAAATAGCTTAGAAATGTTAAATAATAAAATTTTTAACATTTCTAAGCTTTATACAAACATTTTTTTAGAAAAATCTCAAAAAAATGTTGAAATAATCTGCTTTATGATATATAATAAATTGGTATTGAAATTTATTATTTGAACAATTTTTCGTAATCAGATTTCACTTCGTTTCCCAGTTTTTTAACAGATGGAAAAGCCCGTCATGAACTGCTAAAAAGCGAACAAATATCAAAGCTTGCCGCATTTTTTAACGGAAAAGTTTTTCCCTGCCGGAAAGAAGTACTTGTAAAAACGAAAAATTTTTGCCTAAGCTACTCTATTACCGCAAATCAGATTGAATTCGGATAGCGGACGGCAGAAAGGACATGGAAACAAAAATGAACGTATTAGTAGTAAACGCAGGAAGCTCATCGCTTAAATATCAGCTTTTTGACACTTCCACAAATACCGTAAAAGCAAAAGGTATCTGTGAGAGAATCGGGATTGACGGCCGCATCGAGCACCGCAAAGGTGAAGACGGAGAAAAAATCAAAAAAGACATTCCGATGTCTAATCATGCAGAAGCAACAAAGGTTGTAATCGAATACCTTACGGGTGCTGAGACCGGGGTGATTTCAGATATGAGCGAAATCGAGGCAGTCGGACACCGGGTCGTCCACGGAGGTCCGTACTTTTTTGAAAGCTGCCTCGTCACCGATGAGGTAATTGAAAAGCTGAGACTCTGCCATCCGTTTGCACCGCTCCATACGCCGGCACATCTTATGGGACTTGACGGATGCCGGGCTATAATGCCTAATATTCCTCAAGTTCTCGTTTTTGATACTGCTTTTCATCAGACAATGCCGGAAAAAGCATATACGTATCCTATTTCCTCGGACATAGCTGAAAAATACAAAATACGCCGTTACGGTGCACACGGCACATCACACCGTTTCGTTTCGGAAGAGATGATTAAGCTGCTTGACATGCCGGTCGAAGAAACAAAAATAATCACTTGTCATATCGGAAACGGAGCTTCAATTTCTGCAGTTAAAGGCGGAAAATGCGTAGACACGTCCATGGGCTTTACACCTCTTGACGGCATCGAAATGGGAACACGCTGCGGCTCTATCGACCCTGCAATCGTTACATTTATAATGAAGAATGAAGGTTACACTCCCGATGAAATGGACAATTACATGAACAAGAAATGCGGTTTTCTCGGAATTACCCGCGGATATTCATCTGACAGCAGAGATCTCGAAAAATCCATTGCCGAAGGCGATGAGCATAAGGCTGACGCAGTGAGAGCAACTTCTGTAATGGCATACCAGATTCAGAAGTATATCGGAGCCTACACTGCTGCCATGAACGGCCTTGACGCTATTGTCTTCACTGCAGGAATGGGAGAAAACAACCCGGAACTCCGCGAGCGTGTGTGTACTAATATGGAGTATTTCGGAATCAAGCTTAACAAAGAGTTAAATGCCATAACGCATCACCAGTCCGACACGGTTGAGCTTTCAGCGCCCGACTCTAAGGTCAAAATTTATCTGATTCCTACAAACGAGGAGCTGATGATCGCACGCGATACAGAAAATATTGTCAATGCGCTCTGATAAAGGGCGCATGGGCTGCATATGCATTGCACATATGCCATATATATTTTTAATTATACTTTATACCACCGGCTTTGTCAAGTAAACCCGGTATACTAAAAACAACAAAACAATAACTATTACAAGGAGATAACTAATATGCTTAAAATTGGTGTGATGCCGTCCTCTTTCCGTATCCCATTCAAGGATGCCGTTATAAAAGCCCGTGATATGGGAGCAAAGGGACTTCAGCCATATGTAACATCCGGAGAACTCGATCCTGACAATCTTTCATCCGATGACCGCCGTGACATATTAAAGTTTGTCCGGGAAAACGGTCTTTGCTTTTCTGCTCTTTGCGCCGACTTCGGTATGGATTTTTCAGCTTTCGGCGAAAACGACGCAGATATAAAGCGTACAATGAAAATGATGGATCTCGCTGTTGATTTTGACACACACATTATTACAACTCATATCGGTCACGTTCCGGATGATGAAAACAGCACCGAATATAAAAACATTTGCAAAACAATTGAAACTTTGGGCAAGTACGGAGATTCGATCGGAGTTTGTTTCGCAACCGAGACAGGACCTGAGAAGGCAATCAAGCTGCGCGGAATTCTTGAAAAAACCGACACGAAGAGCGCAAAGGTAAATCTTGACCCGGCCAATTTTGTAATGCTCTGCGGTCAGGATCCGGTTGAGGCAGTACATATACTTAAGGATTATATAGTACATACTCATGCAAAGGACGGAATTAAAACAGGACCGGACACATTTGAGGAGCTTCCTCTCGGTCAGGGAAACGTACCCTTCCCGGAATATTTAGCAGCTCTCCGTGATGAAGGATTTGACGGATTCCTGACAATCGAACGCGAATGCGGAAGCACCCCGGAAAAAGATATACAGCTTGCATTTGATTATCTTACACAGCAGCTCAAAAAGCTATACTAAATTATTCTGATAATCGATATTTTTAAGCGTAAATGATGCTTTCATAATTCTGTCAGTAAAATCTTGTAAAACTCTTATACGGAGAAAAATTTTATGATAACGTTTGACGCTCAGAAAAGAATATTCAAGCTCGATACACCAAATTCAAGCTACGTTATAGGAATATTTGACGAAAACTATCTTTTGAATCTTTACTACGGCGAAAAAATTCCCGATGTAAATCTTTGGGCAAATGCTAAAAGACTAAAAAGCTCATCCTTCAGTCCGGCAAATCCGAATTTTAAAGACGAATATGCATCTGTAGACGTACTCCCGATGGAATACCCGACAAACGGCGCCGGCGATTTCAGAATCTCAGCGTTAAAAATTAAAAATTCAGACGGAAATTCCGTAACCGATATTCGCTATGTCAGCCACAAAATCTATGAGGGAAAGCCATCTATCGCCCCCTTACCTGCAATATATTTAAATAATGACGGCGAAGCAGACACGCTGGAAATTCTCGCGGAGGATGCACTGACAGGTATAAAAATAACGCTTTTCTATACGGTATTCAACAATCTTGATGTAATTACAAAAAGCGTTAAGGCAAAAAATGAAGGAACTTCTTCCGTCTGTATTGAAAGAATTTTCAGCTCGTGTGTTGATTTCCCGGCGATGGATTTTGATCTTATCACCCTATATGGCAGACATGCAAAAGAAAGATGCCGCGAACAAAGAAGACTTGCACACGGAATTCAAGGAGTCGGCAGTAAAAGAGGTGTTTCAAGTCATAATCAAAACCCGTTTGCGGCCCTTCTCAGGCATGGAGCAGGTGAAGAACAGGGAGATGTTTACGGTTTCAATCTTGTCTACAGCGGTAATTTTGAATTATCTGCCGAGTGCGACTATTCAGGTACTACAAGAATTATTATGGGAATCAATCCAGAGGATTTTTCGTGGCATCTCGACCCCGGTGAAAGTTTTCAGACTCCGGAAGCCGTTCTGGTTTATTCCTGCAAAGGTCTTGGAGGTATGAGCCGAACCTATCATAAGCTTTACAATAATAATCTTATAAGGGGTAAATACAAACATGAGAAACGTCCCCTTCTCATCAACAGCTGGGAAGCTGCATTCTTTGATTTCAATGCCGACAAGCTTATTGAATTTGCAAAAAATGCAAAAGAGCTGGGAATTGAAATGCTTGTTATGGATGATGGCTGGTTTGGCAAGCGAAACGACGATACAAATTCTCTCGGAGATTGGTATGTCAATGAAGAAAAGCTGCCCGGCGGTCTCGGCACGCTCATTGACAAAGTAAATGAGTTGGGCATGAAATTCGGCATCTGGTATGAGCCCGAGATGATTTCCCCCGATTCAGAGCTGTTCAGAACACATCCCGACTGGTTTGTTCATGTTCCAGGCAGAGCTCCGTCAATTGCAAGAAATCAATATGTGCTTGACGTTTCAAGAGATGACGTACGAGATAATATTTTCAAACAAATGTCGGAGGTTCTCTCAAAATATAAAATCGATTATCTGAAATGGGACTTCAACAGAAACATTTCTGAGGCAGGATCGGCGCTTCTTCCGGCCGAAAGATCAAAAGAATTTTTCCATCGTTTCATTTTAGGTACTTACGACCTTATGGACCGTTTCACAAAAGCATTCCCGGATATTTTATTTGAAAACTGTTCAGGCGGAGGAGGAAGATTCGACCCCGGTATGCTCTATTATTCTCCACAGATATGGGCGAGCGACAATACAGACCCGATTGAACGCCTTACAATTCAGTTCGGTACTTCTTTATGTTATCCTGCTCAGACTGTGGGAGCTCATGTTTCGGCAAACGGCAGAACCGGCTACGAAACAAAAGGCAACGTCGCACAATGGGGTACCTTCGGATATGAGCTCGACCCTACAAAATTAACGGACAGCGAAAAAGAGATTATAAAAAAACAGGTGTCAGATTACCATAAATATTACGCCCTGACTCATTACGGCGATCTCTACAGAATAATCGACCCGTATTTTGATCAATTTCGCTGTGCATGGGGGCTCGTTGCGCCCGATAAGTCTGAGGCTCTTTTCACCGCTGTAATAATGAGAAAAATTGAAAGCGGATTATTCATTCTGAAATTAGCAGGTCTTGACAAGAATAAATTCTATAAGAATGAATCGGACGGCGAAATTTATTCCGGTGCACTGCTGATGAATTCTGGAATTAATATCTCGGACGCCGCATGTAATGACGGAGACAGTATACAAATTTATCTTACCGAATACAAAAGCTAAAAATCAGCAAATTCAATATTTGCAATACCCGGTCACAAGGCGTTTTCACTTATACCCCTAAAATGTAGCTATTGCATGTTATAAAAAAATACGAACAATTTATTTATGCGGCAATAACAATAAAATCCAGAGATGCGCTAAGCATACTCTGGATTTTTGTTTCTTTTGTGTTGGGCTTTTTCCTACATTCTCAGCTTGCGGCAGCCACAATTTATTTCTTTCAGATCAGTCATACACACCGTCTCAGTTTTCTTTAAATATATATGCGGCATCCGCTACAAGCTCGGCCTTTTTTAAAAACATTCCTTCGAGTCCGGAATTTGAGGTATCGGCAAGACAGCAGGAAGGCACGCGTAACTCATAAGATACACCTTTATCCCGCGTAACACAGATTGTAAGCCGCTCTTCGTTGTTATATCTCTCAAAAACAAATAATTCCGGCGTGCAGATGAGCAGCCTGAAAAACCCCTCCTGGAAGACTCTCTCGCTTCTGCGTATTCTCCCAATACAGCGAAAAAACGAAATAAGCTCATCATTCTGACGATTCCACGGATAAGGTCTGCGGCAGAAAGGGTCACCATATCCCTCAAGTCCTGCTTCATCGCCGTAAAAAACAGACGGCACGCCAAACATTGCGGAAACTATAACGTATGCTCTTTTAAGCCGGTTAATTCCTGTCCGCAGCTGCTCTCCGTTCATTCTCATATGTGCAAGTTCTTCTGTGGTCCTTCCCTCTCCCGATTCCCCTCCGAGAACCGTCAGTATACGTTCTGTATCGTGCGTTCCGAGGAAATTCATCAGAACATCGCATATACATTTCGGATACCTGCGGTAAATACCCTCCGTCGCATCTCTCAGACGGCCACATTCACCGTAAAGAATATACGAAATTACTGCGTCACGCAAAGGATAATTCATAACCGAATCAAGCTCATATCCCTGAAGATAACGGCGCCGTACGCCATATGAAATTTTATTGGACGCATCCTCCCATACTTCACCCAATACCAAGCCGTCCGGATTTTCCTCCTTTACCGTCCTGCGTATTCCGGATATGAAACCGTCGGATAGCTCGTCCGCCACATCAAGGCGATAACCGGACGCTCCGAGACGCATATATTTTCTTACAACACCGTTTTCTCCCAGAATATATTCGCGGTAGCTCTCACAATCGCAGTTTACACGTGGAAGAATATCAACTCCCCACCAGCATTCGTATTTGTCCGGATATGAGTAAAAATTATACCACGGATAAAACTGAGAGTTCTTTGAATTATATGCACCAACGCTATCATAGCGACTATATTTGTTAAAATATATACTGTCCGCTCCGGTATGATTAAATACCCCGTCAAGAATTATAGAAATACCTCTTTGATGGCATTCTGAGCAAAGCGCCGAGAAAGCTTCGTCTCCTCCGAACATAGAATCAACATGCATATAGTCGGCTATATCATACTTGTGATTGGAAGACGATTCAAATATGGGACTAAGATATATAACATTTACGCCAAGAGATTGAATATAATCAAGCTTTTCGGCCACTCCCCAAAGGTCTCCCCCAAAAAACTCATTGTTCTTTAGCGGTGTACCACGGTAAGGAGGATACATAGGAATTCCGTTATCCCAATCTGGATTTATAACCGTGCCGTCTTTTGGCACAGCGCGTCCTGAAGGGTAAAATCTGTCTGCAAAGATATGGTATATAATACCGCCTTTCATAAAAGCTGGAGTTTCAAAGTCCCGAGCGTACAGTAAAAGCTGACGTTCACATACATAATCCGAACAAGGCAGCCTTATCGCTTCCTCTCCGCCGAAATATGCATCCGCGGCTCCGTCGGAGACACAGTAGTGATAGTAATAAAGTCCACAGTCCGACAAGGATCTGAGCTCTTCGGATTTTATTACCATTTCAAAAAAATTCACGGTATCGTGATGGCCTGTATACTTCAAACAGTATGAAGCATGATGTTCTCCGTCATCCGAGCCCAATCCGTCCGAATGAATATGCATAATTAGAGAATCCACATAAACAAAGTCCGGAATTGAAATAACAAACCGTATTTTTCCCGTATCACGAAGCGCTCCGGACAGGCTGACGTCGGTTTCATATTCATCACCCTCATAAGTTTGATACTTATATTCAAAAATACTGTCGCATAAAGACATATAAATAACCATGCTTTCAAGTCATGAAAATATCTGTAACAAATATCTCTCCGTTTTAGAAATGATTACTCAATAGGAGAAATCCCCCATATATTTTCTGCGTAATCCCTTATACTGCGGTCAGATGAAAAAAATCCTGCTCCTGCGATATTGTCAAGCGATTTTTTCTGCCACTCATGTTTATTCTCATAATCATCTCTTATCTTTGCCGAAGCATCCATATAAGATTCAAAATCTGCAAAACACATATATGGATCTGAAATACCGTGACTGTACATAAAATAGTTTACTATATTTGAAAATCTGCTGTCTGCGAATCCGCCGCGGAGCGTATTTATAACACCGGCTAAAGTCTGGCTTTTTCTGTAATAAATTCCGGAGTCATAACCGGATTTCCAAATCTCGTCAACCTCATGTGCGTCAAGACCGAAAATATAGATATTATCACGTCCGACCGCATTTCTCATCTCGACATTTGCACCGTCGAGTGTACCGATTGTAAGCGCGCCGTTTATCATAAATTTCATACAGCCGGTTCCGCTTGCCTCCTTTCCGGCAAGCGAAATTTGTTCGCTTATATCTGATGCAGGAATCAAAATTTCCGCCGCGCTGACATTATAATCTTCAAGGAAAATCACCTTTATTACATCACGTACCCTTGGATTGTGCGATATCTCTTCTCCAAGACTCCAGATAAGCTTTATTATATCCTTAGCAAGATAATATCCAGGCGCAGCTTTTCCACCGAAAATAAACGTGCACGGAGCAATATCAGCATTCGGATTTTCAAGAAGCTCATTGTAATAAGCAATTATTTTAAGAATATTGAGAGTCTGTCTCTTATACTCATGAATTCTCTTCACCTGAACGTCGAATATCGATGATGTATCCGCCGAAATACCTCTTGTTCTGCTGAGCCATTCCGCAAAACGCTGTTTATTGTGCAGCTTTATTTCTGCAAGCCTGTCAAGCACGGAAGAATCATCTCTGTATTTCTTAAAATCAGAGAGCTTCTGTGGATTTCTTTTAAAATCCTCACCAATACATTCGCAAAGAAGCCCGGAAAGTTCCGGATTCGAATAGCAAAGCCATCTCCGATGAGCAATTCCATTGGTAACGTTACGGAATTTATACGGCATTGCCTTGTAATAATCATGAAAGACTGTTCTCTTTAAAATCTCAGAATGAAGCGCTGAAACTCCGTTTACAGCATGAGAAGCAGCTACGCTGAGATTTGCCATACGAACCTGATTATAACCCACAATCGCCATTCTTGAAATTCTGTCCCAGTCTCCGGGATAAAGTTTCCATAAGTCAGCGCAAAACCTGCGGTTTATCTCCTCCGTTATCATATATATTCTCGGCAGCTTCAGTTTAAACAGATCCACGTTCCAGCATTCAAGTGCCTCCGGCATGACTGTATGATTGGTA
>CABPZV010000077.1 GCA_902462015.1 uncultured Eubacteriales bacterium
AAGGCACATCAAATAATACATTCATATCGCATCTTTTTGAAATTGACTCTGTCAATTTATCCTGGCTATTAATTTAAAAGGAATTTAAATCTGCAATGAACAGGACTATCATTCATTCAAAATCGGAAGCCGATACTTTTGAGGCAGGAAAGAAATTGGCTTCTGAATTGGAACTGATATTAAATAAAAAGGCAGTTACCTGTGAAGTGACAAAACTCTTTGACACTTTCGGAGATAACACTGCCGTTGTCGCAATGTGCGGCGAGCTGGGTTCTGGAAAAACTGTTTTTGTCCGCGGCATGGCGTCTGTTCTGACGCCTGATGCAGCCGTTCAAAGTCCCAGTTACACAATTGTTAATGAATACATCGGTAAAAATTATAATTTGTATCATTTTGACATGTATCGTATAACCGGAGAAGACGATCTCTTTTCTATCGGATTTTATGATTATTCCAATGCAGTTCTTGCAATCGAATGGAGTGAAAAAATACCATATGCACTTCCGAGAATTTATTGGAGAGTATCCTTTTCTTCCGAGGGCGAAAAGGGCAGAAAGATTGAAATTGAATTCATAGACTCCATAAAACAGGAGAAAATATAATAAAATGAAAATTCTTGCCATTGAATGCAGCGCCGAAACGGCAAGCGCAGCGATCACCGAAGACCGCGAACTTTTAGGGGTATATACAAAAAATGCCGGCAGAACACACAGTGAAAAACTGCTTCCCATGATTGACGAGCTTCTTTGCAGTTATTCGCTGAAGATTGACGATTTAGATTTGCTTGCCTGTACCGCAGGTCCCGGTTCATTTACAGGTATCCGAATAGGAGTATCGACTATCAAAGGGCTTGCTTTCGCAAAAAACAAGCCTTGTATAGGTATTTCCTCGCTCGAAGCTCTTGCATACGGCTTTGACAGTTTTCCGGAGGAATGTATAATTGTACCGTCAATTGATGCAAGACGCGGAAATGTTTATAACGCTGTTTTTTTGGCAGAAACGGGAAAGCCGCCGCACAGACTTTGCGACGACCGACTAATATCCGTATCTAAGCTTGTAGAAGAACTTATAACTATTAATAAAAAAGCCATTTTATGCGGAGACGGATATAAAACAATTAAAAAAATAACTGCCGAAGACAAAAACAGATACATTAATATAGTTGAGGCTCCCCCGGCGCTTTTATATCCCAACGCATACGCTACCGCACTTTGCGCATTAAACAAATACTCTAACGGAAAATCGATATCTGATAAAGAATTATCACCGATTTACCTGCGTCCAACTCAGGCGGAACGAGAGCTGTGCAGAGATAATAATTAATCTGTCTATTTGCGAATCTGAATAAAACTATGCAAAAATTAGTCTGAACTTTACTTTTTACAGTGAAAAGAAAGGAATACAAAAAATGAATAAAATTAAATTTGCAATTGCATCTGACCATGCCGGATATATTCTAAAAGAGGAAATAAAAAATCATTTCAGGCAGCAGGAAATAGAATTTATTGACTGCGGAACAGAAAATGAAACAGACTCTGTTAATTACCCGGATTTTGCGCATAAGCTCTGTCTAAAAATACAATCAGGAGAAGCAGAGCGCGGAATTCTTGTATGCGGGACAGGAATTGGAATGAGCATTGCCGCCAACAAACACAAAGGAATACGGGCAGCATGCTGCTCAGATACATTTTCTGCACGTCTGACAAGAATGCATAACGATGCAAATGTGCTGTGTATAGGCGCACGCGTTGTCGGCGCCGGACTTGCACTTGATCTTGTCGATATTTTTGTAGAAACCAAGTTTGAAGGCGGAAGGCATGAGCGGCGGGTAAATATGCTGAAAGATTTTGAAAAATAAAAACAGCCCTTTACAGATTAAACAAAAAGTCAGCCTTATTCTATACGAATGAGACTGACTTTTTGTTTATGATCTGAAAGCCGGTCACAGTCTGTTAGTAACTATTTTATTGTTAGCAGATATATTGGTGTTCTATACCGTTTCAATCATTCATTGATTTATCCAACTTTACACTATCTCAAAAGTATCATATTCACTCTTATCTCCGCAGTAAACAGACACATAATATTCATCGCTCGCTGCAGAACGAATAATTCCTTTCTTACACTGAGGTATCTCTTTGGCCGAAAAGCTTAAAAGTCCTTCTCCAGTATATTTACCATATGCTTCTTTAGCAGTCCAGAGCTGATAAAAACGATACTGCATATCGCCATCAGGTTCTTTAACAAAATCAAAATCTTCAGGCATATAGCCGAAAAGATATTCAAGCTCCACCTTATCAAATACCCTCTTAGCAAGCTTAAGGCTGAAAGGTCGTATAATTTCCGTATCAATACCTACTTGTTTTTTCCCTATTGCAAGTACGGCAAAATCTCCGGAGTGACTTATATTAAACTCTATATCAATTCCGACAGCGTATGGTTTTCCTCCCGGCTTCGTTTCGATGGAAATACTTTCAGGAGATGCACCACAAATTTTTGAGATGTTTTTCCTTATAAGCATATCTGCCGCAACTGAACGGAGACGGTCAGACTTTTTACGATAGGCATCAGTACGTCCGCGCCTTTCCCGGCTCATCAAAGAATACCACTTTTCATATTCTATTTTGTCAAATAAGCTTATGTCAAATTTATCAAATAACAATCAGGAATCCTCCTCTTTCTCCTCTTCGACAGGAACCCAGGCTCTACCGAACTGCACATCTTTAAAAAGCGCAGTAAGTCCGGTAATTTGTTTCAGCCGTAAAATTTCATCTCTATCCATACCGAGATGCTTAGATATCCATTTATCACTCCTTCCGAGCTCATGAAGTTCATTGATAATATTACTCATCAGATCAACTTTATGAGAGCCTCTTGCACGGTTATGACGAATCGTACTTGCCATCTGGTGATCAAGCGGTTTATCAATAATCGAAACCGGAAGCAAACCGCTTTCCCTTTCATAAATATCCGGATAATCCAGCATAACACGGTAACGATGAAAACCGTCTACAATCGTATAGATATCTTTGGCTCTCGAATAATAACAAACAATCGGCATAGTATATCCGTCTTCCTTAATACTGTCATACAGCAGCTTCATCTCTGGCGGCGCTACAGAATTTGGATTATATGTATTGGGATGTATCTTTTCTATCGGAACGGCAATTACATTATATACCGGACTTTTAAATGACATTATCTTCACCAACCTTGCTGTATTTATACTTTAAAGCATTAATTCGTTTCTGCTGTTCTCTTGTAAGGCCAAATCCCATGAATCGGCATGTGTGATCATTCTTTAAAATGCAATAACACATACGTTTCCAGCTCGGAATATCCTTTGACGATTTTATATCATCAGTATGATCAGGAATTTTATCAAGAAAAATAACTCTGGAATTTTTCATTACTGTATGATTTGAAATACCATTGCGCTTAATGTTATATCCATGGTCGATCAGATCCTGTATTACGTCTTCTTCAAGTCCGCCTCCGGTATTATGCCAAAACTCAATGGATGTTTTAAATTTTTTTATATAGTTATTACGCAGTCTTTCAGGTAATGTATCCAAAAGAAATTTAGTATATGACTCCCATGTATGGCCTTCCGGAAGTTTTAAACTACGGTATCCAAGCGCTTTTGTTTTTCCGTAAATGGCGCAGAAGTTAGCTCCCTTTACACGTCCGACAAGCCGAGCCCAAATTTCGGGGTCCAATATACGGTAAATATTCAGACTGTCCTTTGCATAATCGTTAAATGGTGATGCAACCCGCATCTGATCCAGCTTTAATCCTGCCATAAAATAAAGATCGTATAAACGGTTATAATCATAATTGAATATATAGTTCGCGTGCCATACATCACTTTTTGACCAGTCATACAAAGGCGATGCTGCCCATACATCCTTAAACTGCTTACTTATCCAACATCTGTCTTTGTAACCGTGTCTCTTATTTATTATACCGCTGTATCTCTGCAGAGACTCATCAGCACGCATCCCCAAAAGACAGACGGTTCTTTTTCCGCCATGGGATATTCGGTACCATCTTCCAAATTGCCTGGCTAAATCAATCTGATGCATTTTATATCGATATGTAGTTATAGGATTGTTCTGAAGATTTATTACATATGAGTGTCTCGGCATAGGACGAACCCACATATCCTCCTTAGTATCGTCCCACGGATACCAAAACATCTGATAACTGCTAAGCGCGGTTCTTGTCGCCATAGGCAGACAAACCCAATAGGGTTCTGCATCGCTTTTTATATGTTCAAAAGTGCGCTCTATATATTCTGTTGTTACCGAATACTGAGCCTCAAAATCCTGATGAAAAACACCAATCTTCTTTTCAGGATAGTATTCCTTTTGAAAATCAAGTGTAAGATTCAGCAAAAGTCCACTGTCCTTGCCGCCTGAAAAGGAAACAAATATATTGTCAAATTCTTCAAATATAAAATGCAGACGTTCCTGCAAAGCATCATATACGTTCTTTTCTGTATATCTCCTAATCATAGTACCTCCTATTAATGTCTTTCAGATATAACTTAGGCAATAATGTCCCGCCATTAAGTCTGTAGCCCTTAATGGCGGTCGCTTCTTAAGGCGGGGGCCTCTAAAGCGCGGGAGACATTTCACCATTCGGTGGGAGATACAATCTCCTACCGAATGGCAGGTTGGCTTTGCCACCCCTTGCCACGCCATTTGACGGGGCAAGCCACTTATTGAAACATAAATATATGCGTAAAACTATTATGTCATATTCCCCGCTCATCCGCAATGTTTCGAGGTTTTGCTCTGCAGAATTGATGCTGCAGACAGAGAAAAGAAACATGCCGCCGTAAAGCTTATGCTTTACGATTATTATATCATATCAATCAGCATTGTTCAAGAATTTTCGGCAAATGTTGTAAATTCTTAATAAAACCGGTAAAAAATCAAAAAACAAAAAATATATTTCTTGACATATTTATTCTCATATTTATATAAAAAACTGATATTCTATCTAACAAAGAAAGAATATCAGCTGAATTAAGGCACGCGTATATATTATAAATTGCAAAAATGGCGATAATCAGATAAAATCTGCCTTGACAATTTAAGTAAAGTATTTTAGAATTAGAGTGTTAAACAAGATCGGAGTAATACTACAACGGCATAAACATCTTAATTGCGTTATAAAAAATGGAATTTACAGCTATGCAGTATACAAATATCTATCAATCTCCCATTGGAGAAATTCTTCTTGTCTGTGACAATAAAGGTCTTACCGGACTCTGGATAAAAGGTGCAAAATACTACGCTGACGGTCTCAGCGATAAATATATAGAAGAGTCAACACCCATTCTTGAATCTGCAAAAAAATGGTTAGACATCTACTTCTCAGGTACAAAACCGGAATTTATACCCCCTCTTCATTTGATTGGATCGGATTTTCAGGTTTCTGTATGGAATATTCTTCTGAAAATTCCATATGGACACACAACGACATACAGCAATATAGCAAAAGAAATTGCAAAACAAAACAATCTTTCAGGAATGTCCGCGCAAGCTGTAGGCGGCGCTGTCGGACACAATAAAATATCCATCATAATTCCATGCCACCGCGTCGTCGGAAAAAACGGGAGCCTGACTGGATATGCAGGAGGTATTGACAGGAAGATAAAATTGCTTACTATTGAAAATACAAATATGGCAAATTTATTTGTTCCTACTAAAGGGACAACGCTTGGCAAGAACTGAATCCCGTCATGGAGATGCTTCAGAGATAAATTATTAAAATCCATAGAAAAGAAGGCGCGAATACAGCGCCTAATAAAAAATTATGACAGATAAAAATCTTTTATACAAAATTCTCAGCGTTGTAGATGAAATACCGGAAGGCAAGGTTGCAACATACGGACAAATTGCATGCCTTATCGGTAGAGATAAAAACGCAAGACTTGTCGGCAAAGTTCTAAGTGTATCACAAAATTACGGTAACTATCCCTGTCACCGGGTAGTCAATCATACCGGACGCTTAGCACCTGGATGGAAAGAACAAGAAGAATTGCTTCGTCAAGAGCATGTTTTCTTTAAAGACAAAACTCATGTGAATCTAAAACTCTGTCAATGGGATTGCTGAAAACATCAGTCTGAATTGTTTATTACTTTATTAATCCCGGTATTAAGCTTTTTTACAAGTTTGTTAGGAACTTTTATAATGCCAAAATACCAAAATAGAGGATAAATATAACTCACTCCGCGGATATCTCCCAAAGCTTTTGGTCGTTCAATAACCACTCCGCTGCATTTTACAGCATTTTTAAATGCCATTCTTATGCTGCTCCACGCTAAGCTTTTGCTGTCCTTTCGCCGGTCAATCCAAAGTTCTTTGGTAAATTCTCCGCTCCGTCCTTTCTTAAGAGAATAGCTGAACGGTAAGCCTGACATCGTATGAAACGTATAGCCCTGAAACGCAATGATCGTTTTCCACAAATTATCTTCTGTTAATTTTTCATGTAGCTCTTCAATTATGTCTTGATGCTCTTTTACAGCACAATATTCGCCGATTGTACCGCTATCTGCGGATATTTTTGAACAGCCTGTATTTTCTTTTAACATATCCTGTTTCCTAAATTCATATAACTTAGGCAAGATGTCCCCCACCTCTAAGGCGGCGAGGGACATTTCACCATTCAGTGGGAGATACAATCTCCTACTGAATGGAAGGTTGGCTTTGCCAAACCTTGGCACGTTGAATGACGGGGCAAGCCCCTTATTGAGCTTAAAGCAAGACACCGCCATCAAAACGCTTTATTACGGGATAATTGAACGGTCTCACCTTTTCAGCCTTTAAGTTCCTCTCTGATATAGTTCAAACTTAAAAGCTTTTCTTTTACCTGTTCGACATTTAAAATACTGGTATTATTGCTGTTAAATTCAGTTAAGGTATTTCGGCCAGTATCACCGTCCTTAAAGTATTTGTCATAATTCAAGTCACGTTTGTCGCATGGAACACGATAAAAATTTCCAAGATCGATAGCATTTGCACATTCTTCGTTTGTAAGCAAGGTTTCATACATCTTTTCGCCGTGACGAATACCAATCACTTTAATTTCATGTCCTGGCGAAAACAAAGCAGTGACCGCTTTAGCCAAAGTTTCAATCGTACACGCAGGCGCTTTTTGTACAAGTATATCACCGCCCATTCCATTTTCAAAAGCAAATAAAACAAGATCGACAGCTTCTTCAAGAGACATAATAAAACGAGTCATTGTAGGCTCAGTCAATGTGATAGGCTTGCCGTTTCTGATCTGGTCAATCCAAAGAGGAATTACCGAACCGCGTGAACACATTACATTACCGTACCGTGTACAGCAGATTTTTGTCTTTTCAGGATCAACCTGTCTCGATTTTGCTACCGCAACCCGCTCCGCCAAAGCCTTAGTAACTCCCATTGCATTGACTGGATATGCGGCTTTATCCGTAGAAAGACAAATTACAGATTTAACACCCGCTGCAATCGCAGCAGTCAGAACGTTATCCGTACCGATTACATTAGTTTTTACAGCTTCCATCGGAAAGAACTCACATGACGGAACCTGCTTCAGTGCAGCTGCATGAAATATATAATCAACCCCATGCATCGCCGCTTTGACGGATTGGAGTTCCCGAACATTGCCAAGGTAAAATTTAATTTTGTTAGAAACTTTAGGCATCTTAGCCTGGAACTCATGACGCATGTCGTCCTGCTTTTTCTCGTCACGGGAAAACACACGAATTTCTTCAATATCCGTATCCAAAAAACGATTAATAACAGCATTGCCGAAAGAACCGGTGCCGCCGGTGATTAGTATTACTTTGCCATTTAAAATCATAATGTTATTTCCTCAAAGCGTCTAAAACTATTTATAAATATTATGAATCCTCAGATTAATATATTTCGTTATAATTTAATATAACCATATCCATTTTTTCAAATATCAAAAAATATCTTTCTAAAAAACAAATTTGCAATTCCAAACTGTAACACCTGAATCTGCAAATACATCGTTCAGGCGGTCCTCCAACATTTTAACTGTAACATCTCTCTTCATAATTACCTGTAAAAACCCGCCGCCACCTGCTCCGCAGATCATACGACCATCGATCAAATCTTCAACTGAGAGAAAAATTTGATTAATACATGTATTTGTACATCCACTATCAAGCTTTTTCGAAAGTTCCCAATGCTCGCTAAGCAATCGTGCAAACGCCTCTATGCTTCCGCGTTCCAATTCAAAACGCATCAAAACCGCAAGCTGTTGAATGCGATAAAGCACGTCCAATGCGTCCGGATCAGAGCCGATATAATTACCAACGACTTCACGAAGCAAATTTCTCGCCAATCTGCGTTGACCGGTATAGATCAAAACCAACCGATTTTCCAATTCCTTTATAGTTTCTTTTGTCATACTTAAAGGTGTGTTTACAATCTTCTGTTCAAGCCCGGGAGCAGATGTTACCATCTTGATTCCAGCAGAAAGTCCGCCTACTTGATCCTGCCAGCCGCCTCCAGTAGACATAAGCTGTTCCATACACATAACACGATTATACATCTCGTTATCCGTTTCCTTAATTCCAAGAAATTCAGATAATCCCTTGACACATGCACCCGCAAGTATTGAACTTGTTCCAAGGCCACTCCCCTTTGGAATATTAATAACACGGGTATTCATGTACAAACCACCGCCGAGATTGTTACAAATAATATCGAGAGGTATATTATCATTGTTAGGAATTACATCGCATGCAATAAGTGCTGCCTTGTGCAAAGCAAATGGATCGTAGGGATCACTGCATAACTGTAATTCTGTCGTATTAGTAAACTCCTTATAGCTACCGATATCAGTAGAAGACAAAATAAATTTTGCTTCTGAAATCCTTTTTAGAGTAACTTCAATAGGAAGCTCCCCGTTTAATGAAATGGCCGCATTTAAAACTGTCCCTCCATGTTCCAAACAATAAGGAGGAGTATCGCTCCATCCGCCGCCCCAATTGACGCGCACCGGCAGACGAATGGTAACTTCATCCTTGACAATGCGCTGAAATGCGTTACTTTTTCTGCTTTTCGCCGCGGATTTTAATACTGAGGCACATATAGTATCAAAACACTTATTTGTAAACTTATCATGATTTACAAGCTTTGAAGTATAATAATAGATACGGACTTTTTTTGAAAACTGCTCCAAAACACTGTCATCTAACTTTTCGATTTTTTCCCTCAGATAACGCAGCACTCGCTCAGAAACTCCGTTTGGAAACATACGAACCACTTTATCCGCGGGTATAAGATTTTCAACCGCTTCAATAATCGTCTCTGCTATAATCTTATCATTCAGCTTGTCCTCCCACGGAAGAACCGCAGTTACATCAGCTTTGTTAAAGCTCTCCATTAATGAAAGTAATTCACCATCTGTATCTTGAGCCAATGTAGCTTCCACCGCCGTCTTCATGGTATTGCAAACCTTAAATATCGGCTCTGTCCAAAGCAGTCCGCCTAATTCTTTGCCAAAATATTTGCTTTCTTTAGAATTGTCACAGACACCGTAACTGCGGCAAACATAACGTCCATCATTGAGCTTCAAGCCGTGAAGAACTGTATGCGGAGGAATTGTTTCTCCGTGCAAACTAACACCGCTAATAATACATCCTTCGCCTATTTCTGTTCCTTCGTGAATATCACTATTCTCAATATAGCTACCTTTCCCGACACTACATTTCTTGCTGATATAGCTGTTATACACTGCAAAATCGCTTCCATGATAATTACTGTTGACCACATATGACCAATCAAGAAAATTATAATTCTGAATATCTTCGGTTACTAGCTTTAGCAATTCTTTTGTAGTTCCAAAATGCAAAAATAAAGCCGGAGAAAAACGTACCAATTTCATCCGGAAATCTTTCAGAGCGTTCCAAACCTGCTCACGCGCCGCATTCAGCTCCGGACTAAAATCACCT
>CABPZV010000078.1 GCA_902462015.1 uncultured Eubacteriales bacterium
AACGCGTTCTTTTTATACGCTCGGGATCTTCTTCAAGCTCTGCAAAGGCAAAAACAGCGGACGAGCATTTTGCCGCACGGATGCTTGAAGAGCTTGGAGTCTACAATATAGCGGATAACGCCGCTATACTTTTGGACGGCTTGAGCATAGAAGAAATTTTAAGTGAAGATCCGGACTTTATCTTTGTTTCAACAATGGGAGATGAAGAAGCGGCAAGGGCTTATATGGACAGTGTTTTTGAAAGTCCGGCATGGCAGAATCTGTCGGCGGTTAAAAATCACAAATATTATTACCTTCCTAAAGATTTGTTTCAGTACAAGCCTAACGCCAGATGGTATGATGCATATCAATATCTTGCAGAACTACTTTATCCCGAAGTATATAACGCCTCTTAAAAGTTATACAGACGGCAGAGGTGATAAGAGCTTATATGTTAAAGAGATTAAGAAATGGCGGAGTATGTAATTCAGGAAAGAGTATTCTGATTTTGACTGTTCTTCTCTTGATTTCAGTACTTGCGGCAGTTAGAATAGGAAGCGCATCCTTAAGCTGGAGGCAGTTTTGGGGAGGATTATTCCGTTCTGGCGGATATTCTGTTCAGACTACTATAATATACAGCGTTCGGTTACCACGTGTTTTGGGCGCGGTAATCGCTGGGACAGGATTGTCAGTTTCAGGAGTAATTTTACAGAATATAACCGGAAACGAGCTTGCGGCGCCGAATATCATCGGAGTAAATGCAGGTGCTGGTTTTGCTGTAATACTGCTTCTTGCGGTATTCCCGGATATGGCGCTTATTTCACCTGTTTTTGCTTTCTGCGGAGCGTTTTTTACCACTGTTTTGATTCTTGCTGTAGCAGCAAAAACCGGAGGTTCAAAATCAAATGTTATACTTACCGGGATAGCTTTTACTGCGCTTCTGAATGCCGGTATTTCCTTTATTTCTATGTTGGATTCTGATGTTTTGGCAAGCTACAGTTATTTTTCAGTCGGAGGATTATCAGGAGTACGCTTAAAGGAGCTTATTTTTCCATGCGTCCTTATAATACTATCCTTTTTACTGACTCTTTTGCTGAGTCCCCGGATTGATACGCTTGCTCTTGGGGACGGAGCCGCCGCCGCGCTTGGAATAAATGTTAACGTTCTTCGTATAATCTGTGTAATTATTGCCAGCGCATGCGCGGCTTCCGCTGTCAGCTTTGCCGGGCTGCTTGGATTTGTCGGCCTTATTGTACCGCATATTTCACGAAGATTGGCTGGAGCGTCTATGAGGAAGCTTCTTCCTGTAGCTGCACTTATGGGCGCGGTTCTTGTTGTGATTGCTGATCTGATCGGCAGAGTTTTGTTTGCACCGACTGAGATACCGGTTGGGATTGTAATGGCAATGATCGGTGCGCCGTTCTTCTTCTGGCTTTTGCTTAGAAAAAAGACAGTTTACTGAGTGGGATAAGAAAGGCACACATGAAAAGCATTTATCCGTTCTGGATTTTGAGAAAAAGGAGCGGGCAAAGGAAGTCGCGGAACTGGAAGCAAAGAAAGCGGAATTACAGGAAGAAAACACTATTTTTCAAGAAATCAACGAAAATTTGCATGAACAGTTGTTACAGGTTAATGATGAGATTCGTTCCTTGCAGGAAGATTTACAGTAATCCCGGCAGGAAGCAGAGAAGGCGCAGATACAGGCGGACAAATACCAGAAACGCAGTCCCAATGGTAAAGAACATGGAGAAGCTGGCGGCATATTTTTCCGCAGACCCGGAGCAGACGCTTCCAGAAGCGGCGGTTATGGAATCTGCAAAGTCGTATCGGGAGAAGAAAGCGAAACCTCTGGTAAAGAAAATCGTACAAGTCATGCGTTTTGTTTATTCGGCGTATCTGCATATTTCAAATAAGTTCACAAGGCTGCAAGTGGCGTATAACAGGGAGCGGAAACGAGCGGTTAACAAACAGGTTGGAAGTAGTCTTGGAGGAAAATCGGAAACTAAGAATAGTGGCGGCAGATTTTGGGCGTGTAAAGGCGGTGATTGGATCTGAACAAGTAAACGCTGTGATTAACCGGGCGAAACAACAAGAGCAGATAAAAGCCGAGCAGAAACGGGCTTTAAGGAGAAAACATAGTCGGGATGCCCGCTGACAGGCGGAAGGCTGCATAAAGCCCTCTTAGCTGCCATGAAGCGAATCCTCGCCAGTTAGTCAAGAGCAGCGCAGTCGTTTAGTTTACTCTTGACTGTCTGGTGGGGATTTGCTCTTTTCCTTTACTTAGAAAAAGAAAAGAGCTATAATCAATTTAAAGAAATTTGGAGGTTCATTTTTTATGAATATGTCTCTACAAGATATTGGGCTTAGAGCTATGTATAATTATCATGTAAATAAAACACTTCAAAATCGTAAAGTAGATTTTGAAGTTGTGAATATATGGAGACCTGTTGATATGAGGCAGGAAAAAATATATATTTTGAATAGAATACTGGAAAAAGCTAAAGGCCATGATGGAAAGCTAGTAGAAAATAAAGATGTAGAACTTCCGATCCTTTTTTTAACGGCTAGTTGGGACAAAATAACTTTAAAAAATGGAGAAATTCGTTTTCAACTTAATAGAGGGCAAGCAATAAGACGTGCATGTAGTAGATTTGATGACTTTAAAAAAAGTGGATTGATTGAGGGAAATTATAGCCATATTGCAATTACTTTTACTGGAAAGGAAGTGTTAGAGCAAATTGTTGATGTAGATTGTTCGTTTGCCGAAAAGATGGATGAATTTATATCTGAGATGAGGGTATATCTTAGAGATTCTAACCAGATAAGTGTTGAAATTGAAGATTTAGTAAAAGAAATTCATAATAGTGTAAATCGGAAAACCAGTAAAGGTGAAATTTTGAGCAGTACAGTTGGTAATTTAGCTAATGTAATAACTATATTAGCGGGAATCCCAGAAACCATTAATGTAGTATCAAATGGATTATGTTTGTTTAAAAATCTAATTGATATGATAAAATTATAAATGGGAATAGGTGGTGAATACTAATGCCAAGCGTTAGTGCAGAGATATTGCCTGGGACTAAGTTTGGCTCTTTAACAGTAATAAGACGTGCAGAGGATTATATCAGTCCTAAGGGGCAACATGAAAAAAGATATTTATGCAAATGTGATTGCGGAGAAGAGTATACTACTCGTGGGAGTTGGCTAAAAAGTGGGAAGTCTAATTGTTGTAACCAGTGTAGCAAAGCTAAAGTTAGGTTAAAGCAAACAAGAGATTTAACAAATTGTCGTTTTGGTCGTTGGACTGTATTGGAAAAAGCGGAAACCGAGAAAAAGGGAGTATACTGGAAGTGTCGTTGCGATTGTGGAACTGAAAAAATTATAAGAGGTACTTCATTAACATCTGGAAATTCAGTATCTTGTGGTTGTTATGCGTTGGAAAAGTTAAGAGAAGATAGATTGCTTGTTTTAACAGGAAAAAAATTCGATAGATTAACAGTTTTATATCAAGTGGAAGATTTTATCAGCCCCATAAATGGAAAACATCGTAGTCGTTGGAAATGTAAATGTGATTGTGGAAATATAATATGTGTGAATGGAACAGATTTAACATCAGGAAACACACATTCTTGTGGATGCTATAAGTTAGAAAGAACCAGTGAAACTCATTTTCAAGATTTATCTGGCCAAAGATTTGGCATGTTGCTTGTATTAAAACGGGTAGAGGATTATATAACGCATGAAAACGGAAGAACACGGCCGCAATTTTTATGTCAATGTGATTGCGGAAATCAGAAGGTTATTCAGAAAGACAGCTTAATGAATGGAACTATCTCTTGTGGTTGTTTAAATTCGCGTGGAGAACGAGAAATTGCGGAATATTTGAGAGAACATAAGATAAAATATGAAATCCAATATGGTTTTCCTGATTTAATGGGTGGTTTGCCTCTGAAATTTGATTTTGCAATATTTGATAAAAATGATAAGTTAATAGCACTGGTCGAATATCAAGGTGAACAACATTTTGATATTGTCGATTTTTTTGGAGGTGAAAAGAAATTTGAGCGTCAGCAGATGAATGATGAAATGAAACGGTCATATTGTAAAAATAAGGGGATACCTTTGATTGAAATACCTTATTGGGAAAACATAGATAAATATTTATCGCCGTTTACAGAAAGAAATTGAAAAACGAAAATCTTAATTCTGATTATTGAGGCTGATTGTTACGCTTTAGGTACTCTGGAAGCCTTATATTTCAAGAGATTCCAGACCCAATAGAAGCATAGACGATATTTTATACCGATCGACCCAAAACGGGGCTTCTATTGCGTAACATTTCAAAAATAGGTTGTCAATCAGAGAGGATTTGCTATAATAAAGGCGTGGCAACATTTTGGCAATAGAAAATCAGCAAGCCAGAATAATTGATGTAATTGAAGTAAAAATTGGCGTGTATTTGCATAAAACTTAAACAAATATAGTTAATAGAAGCAAAGGACACGCCGAGTTATAATTAAGGAGGGGAGAGCAGAGTGCTGAAATTTGAAAATATTACTGTTCGCCGTGGAGAACGGATCGTCCTTAGCGGAATTGATTTTTGTCTACGTCCTCATAGGCTTACCGCTGTTTTAGGAAAAAACGGATGCGGAAAGTCTACACTTGTCTCATGCGTAACGGGTCAGGTTAAATATACAGGAGATATTTTGCTGTCAGACCGCTCGCTCAGGTTTATGTCTTCACGCGCGAGAGCAGAGCAGATTGCCGTTCTGCCACAATTGCTTCAGCCTGCTCCTCTCACCGTGTATCAGCTTGTGAGTCTGGGAAGGAGTCCTTATCTTGATCTTGCTGGAAGACTTTCACAGGCTGATAAGCTTAGAATCGAAGAAGCAATAATACTGACTGGGATAGATGATCTGCGTGATAAAAGAGCAGATCTGTTGTCGGGAGGAGAGCTTCGGAAGGCTTATCTCGCAATGATTCTTGCTCAGAACACAAGGATAGTTATTCTTGACGAGCCGGCTGCATATTTGGATATGGAGAATGAAAACGAGCTTGTGATAATCTTGAACAAGCTTAAAACACTGCATAAGAAAACTCTTATGGTTGTTATGCACGACCTTACGAGGGCGGCGGAAATTTCGGACGATGTCCTGATAATAGACGGCGGTAGAAAATATTTTTACGGAAGCCGTGTGGAATGTCTGGAAACCAGCGCTATTGAAAAGTGTTTTAATGTTCACAGAACCACATACGAAAAAGAGGGCGTGATTTTTCCTGTCTTTTATTGATGTTTCCTTATCGAAAACTACTTATGACGGTGCTTTGTATCTTACTGAACTTTTATCAGGTTACAAACGGGGATCGGGGGCATACCATGAAAAAATCAATCGGCACATATAACGAAAAAACGGTACATAGTGTTCTTAAAGCATTTTTTGAACCTGATAAATCCTTTCATGAGGTCAGGTATAAAGGTTTGATTGCCGATATAAAAAAAGACAATAACATAACGGAAATACAGTCTGCCCAGTTCGGAAAGCTTCGCGATAAGATATCGGCTTTTACTGCAGAGGACGAGCTGACGGTTGTATATCCAATACCTTGCCAAAAGAAAATTATACGCATAGATACACAAAACGGAGGGATGAGCAAACCGCGAGTATCTCCGAAAAAGGGAACAGTATATGACATATTTCCAGAAATGTACGGAATAAAGGATTTGCTCTGTAATTCCCGGCTGCATTTTCGGGCGGTTCTGCTCGATATAACAGAATACAGATATGTATCAGTTGTGAAGGGTTCGAGGGAAAAGGTTAGACGCGCCGACAGAATTCCGTTCAGCATCGCAGGAATTACAGAGCTTCGGAATCCCTGCGATGTAGAGGCGTTAATACCTGAAATGTTAAATCGGGAATTCACCTCGGAAGATTTTGCAAAAGCTGCAGGAATATCCGGACGGACGGCACGTACAGTCATTTTGGTTATGCGAACTCTCGGAATTTTAAAAATATGCGGCAAGAGCGGCAGATTTAATCTTTATGTCCGTACTGATAGCTCGTATCTGCAAAAAAGCTGACAGCAATTAATTATTTTATGCTGTCAGCGGCTTTTATATAGCGTAAATTTTTTCTTTTTTCCTGCCTTTTTTTCTCTGCGGCTTACTATCGGTCCGAAAAGCGGTCTCATAAATTTGTTAATCTCTGCCCCGATCAGCAGTATATACATGCAAAAGTAAAGCCACAGCATAAGAAGAACGATTGCTGAAAAGCTTCCGTAAATTGTGAAATTAGCAAAATGATCTATATATAGAGAATAAATTGCAGAAAAACCAATCCATCCGGCCGTACTGCATATTGCGCCGGGAAGCTCTCTGAACAGTGTCGAATGTCTGTTGGGAACAAATGTATACAGAATTGTGAAAAAACTTGTCAGAAGCAGCGCGCCGAAAAGATATCTTAAAAATTTTACAGCGTCTCCGTTTGAAGTAAAAATTTGAAAGTGTTCAGATATATACGTATAAATAATGTTTCCGAAAATCAGCAGAACAAAGGTTAGAATAAGTGTAACAATGAGCCCTAATGTGTATATGATTGCAAGACTTCGCGTAAAAAAATATGAACGGGTTTCATCAGTGTCAGCAATTGTATTGAGTCCGTACATAAGCGCAAATAACCCTTTTGATGCCGCCCACAAGGTCGATACTGCGGCGACAGAAAGTACTGTACCTGTTACTGCGTTTTCTGCTTCGCTAAGCGTTTTTGATAAGAAGTCTGAAAGAAACTGGGGGATACCGTTCATAAGCTCGGATAGAGCAAACTGAGATTCCGGAAGAATGGCATTGACGATTGTTACAGTCAGTATAAGAAACGGAAATATCGAAACAAGAATAAAAAATGCTGCGTTTGCTGCATATGCACTTACAGCGTCGTGCCGCAGCTTTGACAAAAACATTTTAATGTATTTATAAACAGAACCGATGATATGCCTGAAAGTTGACATTGCCTGAATTACCGCTTTCCTTAGAATTAAAGGCATCCTTTCAATTAAATCTGACCGAAAATATTATTTTGCCCTTCTGCAAAAATAATCTTTATTTTCGGATATTTTAATATTCAAAAAATTATAGTTATAAGTTTAGACGTTCTTCGCCTGATGTAGAGTACGCTCAAATAAATTCAGAGTCACTTATAAGTTATCCCTTTAATAATGCATATATATTTTATTATATTCTTTTTACAAAAAATTAAAAGGTCTAATTAACAATAATTTGTTAATGACCTTTTAATTTTAGTAAATATTATTTTTGCATAATTTATATGATGCGACAGCGTTTTTCAGTATGATATAAATGTTTTTACATTCTGCGTCCTTTGTCAAAGGCCGGATTATATGCATAGAAATTGCATTTGCCTTCATACGTTTCCTGAGTAATCGCAATTGCCTCGCTGAATCTCTGATAATGTACGATTTCTCTTTCACGCAGGAATTTTATCGGCTCAATAATATCAGGATCATCTACAAGGCGCAAAATATTATCGTATGTCAGTCGCGCCTTCTGTTCTGCTGCAAGGTCCTCGTGCAAATCCGCAAACACATCTCCGGTAACCTGGAGTGTGCTTGCCGAAAATGGCATACCGGAAGCTGCCTGCGGATATACTCCTGTTGTATGGTCAACAAAGTAAGTGTCAAATCCACTGCGCTTTATTTCCTCAGGCGACAGATTTCTTGTCAGCTGATAAAGAATGGCGGATACTATTTCCATGTGAGCAAGCTCTTCTGTACCCAGAGGAGCATCGGTAATGTTCCATAATTTTGAGATATAACTCAGGCAAGATGTCCCCTGCCATTAAAGGTGCCGCCCTAAAGGCGATCGCCTTTCAGGCGGTGGGTTACATTCACCATTCAGTGGGATATACAATCTCCGACTGGAATGGCTGCCACTCCATTTGACGGGGCGAGCCCTTTACCCATACAGTAGTATAGGACAAGTTTCTAAAAATTTATTAAAATTAAAGCTAATTATTGATAACTTCAGCGGAATCATAAAGAATTATTCGGGAAAATTATTAAGATTAGTTAAAGAGCTTGACTTTATATATACTTTAGTTTATAATATGTGAAAGTAATGATTTTTTATTTAAATTTTATATTTGTTAACATTTTACAGGACACTAAAATGGTTTTTAAATGGAGATGATTGTTTTTGAGCGAAATTGCCGGAGGCAATGGAAATAATAAGATAAAAAACGATAAGAATACGAGCGGAGATAAAAACAGTAAATTTAATAAAAAATTACGTGCCTTGTGGAGAGATGATAGAAGGTATGTAAAAAGACTTATAGTTGCAGCTTCAGCCTCTTTCGTACTTTGCTTTACTATCCTATTTTTTGGTCCTGTAGAAATTACGGCGTTCAGCTATGACTCTCTCTCATTTGACATTATGGAAATAACTCCGATTATGGCTGCGGTAGCGGCGGTCGCTTTTATTGTTCTTTCTCTTTTTCTTTCTGTTTTGAGAGGTAAGATTTTCAGTTATGCTGTCAGTGGCGTTTTAGCAGCGGCAATATGTGGATATATTCAGGGGAATTTCCTGAACGGTAAATTGGGTGCGCTTACTGGAGATGCAATTGACTGGCATAATCAAACCGGAAAAATGTTTGCCGGACTTGTTCTTCTGTTTGCCATCTCGTTAATACCGTTCATAATTTTATATTTTGACAAAAAAGCCTGGTACAGTACCGTATCGATTGTTTCGGCGGTGATTGTTATGATGCAGTCGGTTGCTCTTATTACTATATACTCAGGAAACAACGTCAGAAAGCCGAAAGACTACAGTCAATATTTATCGACAGAAGAAATGTTCGATTTCTCTTCTGAACAAAATACGCTCGTTTTTCTTATGGACAGGCTTGACTATGAGTTTATAGAGGAAGTTCTTGAAAAAGATCTCGATTTTTTCAGTAAATTAGATGGCTTTACGAGCTATACAAACGCAATATCCGAACACGCAAGAACAAAACCTGCGGCCAACTTTATACTGACGGCATGTGAAGAAGGTGCATATCAGATTCCGCAATACGAATACTTTGAAAAGTCATGGAGTTCAGGCGGAAAAAATATACTGAAAGATTTGAAGGATGCCGGATATAAGATCGACATTTATTCCGAAATCAACTGTATGTTCGGGCAGGGAAATACTGCAGGCGAATATGTTTCTAATGTTTCAAGCATAAGGAATAAGCTGAACGTTTCAAGTGTTATAGACAGTCTTCTTACCCTATCAGCTTACAGATATGTTCCGTTAGCCTGCAAACCTTTCTTTTGGAGTTATACAGACGAAATTAATAACGGTGCATATTTAAACAGCACAATATATGAAATCGACGAAACTGCGTTTGACAGGGGTATTGAAAATTTCACGCTTGACGGAGATAGCAAATATTTTAAGTTCTATCATTTTAATGGCTCACATTCGCCCTATACATTAAATGAAGACGGCACGAGAAGCTCAGGCGCTACTTCATCTCTTGAGCAAACCAAAGGATCTTTTCAGATTTTGTTCAACGCATTTGAAAAAATGAAGGAAGATGGTATTTATAAAGATTCCGGAATAATAATTACTGCGGATCACGGAAGTCCTGTCTCTGATAAGAAACCGCTTCAAAAGGCAACCCGTATCGGCTTATTCTATAAACCGCCAGGAAGCGAAGGAACTCCGTTAAAAACTTCCGAGGCGCCGGTGTCTTTGAAAAATGTTCCGGCCACTATCCTGAAATCAGCCGGCATAGATTATTCAAAATACGGACGCGCGCTTGATGAAATCGGTGAAAATGAAGAAATAACAAGAACATTTTATAAATCCGTTGTTGTAAACGGC
>CABPZV010000079.1 GCA_902462015.1 uncultured Eubacteriales bacterium
ACAAAAGTGATGAGCAAAATCAAAGAATCAGTCGTCATCGAGCTTAAGCACCGCCATGAACGCTTCCGGCGTCACCTGGACAGAGCCAAGCTGCCTCATGCGCTTCTTTCCCTCTTTCTGCTTTTCAAGCAGCTTCTTTTTTCTTGTAATATCGCCGCCGTAGCATTTTGCAAGAACGTCCTTTCGCAGCGCCTTCACAGTTTCACGAGCAATTATCTTTCCGCCGACAGCCGCCTGAATAGGCACCTCAAAAAGCTGTCTCGGAATATTGTCCTTTAGCTTCTCAGCAATTTTTCTCGCGCGAGTATACGCCTTTTCCTCATGCACAATAAAGGAAAGCGCATCCACAATCTCTCCGTTAAGCAGTATGTCAAGCTTTACAAGCTTGCTCGGCTTATAACCGTCGAATTCATAATCCAGCGACGCATACCCCTTGCTTCTGCTTTTAAGAGCATCAAAAAAGTCATATACGATTTCATTGAGAGGAAGCTCATAATAAAGTTCCGCCCTTTTTCCGTCGACATACTTCATATCCCTGTATATGCCCCGTCTGTCCTGACAAAGCTCCATAATTCCACCGACATAATCTGTCGGTGTGATTATACTCGCCTTAACAACAGGCTCGCATGCCTGCTCAATTTCATCAGCAGACGGATAATTCGTCGGATTATCTATATAAACAACCTCACCGCCGCGCTTTGTAATCTTATAAATTACGCTCGGCGCTGTCGTAATCAAATCGAGGTTAAATTCCCTTTCCAACCGCTGCTGTATAATCTCCATATGCAAAAGTCCGAGAAATCCGCAGCGAAAGCCGAATCCGAGCGCAGCCGACGTTTCAGGCTCATAAGACAGCGCGGCATCGTTGAGCTGAAGTTTTTCAATTGCGTCTCTCAAATCTCCGTAGCGCGCTCCGTCCGCCGGATATATACCCGAAAAGACCATCGGAAGCGCCTTTTTGAATCCCGGCAGAGGTTCTTTCACCCCCCCTTCCGCAAGAGTTATCGTATCTCCCACCCGCGTTTCAGACACGGTTTTAATAGAGGCGGTAATATATCCGACATCGCCCGCTTCAAGGCAGTCTTTTTCAACAAGGCCAAACGGGGACATCATTCCGACAGTAACAACTTCAGCCTCCGCATTTGTACTGAAAAGCCGAATAATATCTCCGGAATGTACCCTTCCGTCAAAAATACGGACATACACGACAACTCCGAGATAAGAATCATAATAGGAGTCAAAAATCAAGGCCTTCAGCGGCAAATCCGGATCGCCTGACGGAGCAGGTATATCACTGACAATCTTTTCGAGTACCTGATTTATGTTCAATCCACTTTTTGCCGACACTGCGGGGCAGTCTTCCGCAGGAATACCGATGACATCCTCAATTTCAGAGCGAACGCCTTCGATATCTGCAGAAGGGAGGTCAATTTTATTGATTACCGGAACAATTTCAAGGTTGCTGTCAACAGCAAGATAAGCGTTGGCAAGGGTCTGAGCTTCGATTCCCTGCGTTGCATCGACAACAAGAAGCGCGCCTTCACAGGCATTCAGCGAACGGGAAACTTCATAGCCGAAATCGACATGTCCAGGCGTGTCGATAAGGTTAAGATAATACTCCTCACCATCAGGAGCTTTATAGGTAAGATTAACCGCCCTCGCCTTAATCGTAATTCCGCGTTCCCTTTCAAGATCCATGTTGTCAAGAAGCTGAGCCTCCATTTCACGGGATTCAACAGCTCCGGTCGCTTCGAGCAAGCGGTCTGCAAGAGTAGATTTTCCATGATCTATATGAGCAATTATTGAAAAATTGCGGATATGTCTGCGGTAACTGTCCATCAAACTAACCAGGTCCTTTGCCCGGCATTCCCCCTTACGGACGGTCATGTTTTGCCCGGCAATGACTTTCCTCCCTTAAATTCAGATATAACTAAATGAAGATGTCACCTGCCTATATAGGTGACGGGTTCCACTTCACTTTTCGGTTGTAGTACAAATCCGACACTGAGACGCCCACGGCGGGCTTTCAGACCATATTAAACAGACTTCTAATGGTCTGCACAATATCAAGTAGCACTTCACCGGATGATTGCACTTAAACCTAACATTCATCCATGCTGAAGAAAACGCCTTAATAATTAATGTATGATTATATAACGTTATTCAAAAAAAATCAACATATAATTTGTAAAATATACGGCCAGTCTGAAAAAACTTTCAATATGGATTGAAAGCCTAAAATTCATTGTTTCGGCACAGGCTGTATCGCCGGCTTGCTTTTTATTATTAAATAAAGTAAAATCCCGTCATAAGGCATTGCATTAAAAGAAAATTTATGTTATACTTTAGTATATCATCGTATCATGAAGCAAATCCGCTGCAGAGGAGTTATCAAATGTCAGGAAATAATCCATCAGGCGACAACAAAACAGGTCAGTCACCCATATCCGTCAGAGCGGAAAAAAGGGCTGAGCTTGAAATGCTGTCTCAGAGCACATTTGAAAAGGTACAGAAAAAATCCATGCTGCGTCTCCGGCATAAAACAGCATTCTACATTGCCCTTCTGAGCGTATTCTGTATTTTCGTCGGGGCGGTTGTCTTCACAGTATTTTTCAGGATAAAACATGTTTCTGTTTCGGGACTTACAGTATACGACGATTGGAGAATCATTGAGACGTCAGGCATAACCGTCGGACAAAATTCTTATTCATTCAGTAAAGAAGATGTTGAAAAAGCTATAACAAAAGAATTTCCATATATTAAATCGGTAAAGATAAGGCACACCTCGCCTTCTTCAGTTGACCTTAATATTACAGAAGATAATGCGGAGTATTATTTTAAGCTTGACGGCGAATACTTCATACTTTCAGGCACTCTTAAAGTTCTTGAAATTATAAAAGATTCCGATTTGATGTCGGTCCGTCATCCAAGTCTTACACAGATATACATATCCGGAGTTTCAACCGCAATAGTTGGAAAAACGCTTGAGTTTTCGAGTGAACGTTATTACAGCTATGTTGTTGATACCCTTGAAACCTTTTCTCAATGCTCCATGGCACCGTATATAAATATTATTAACTGCAGAAACAAATTCAGTGTTTATTTTATTTTCGACAACCGGTATAAAATAGAGATAGGCGACACAGAGGACCTGACCATGAAGCTCACTTTTGCATCAGCAATCATTGAAAATCTCAGTAAAAGCGAAAGAGGTATAATAAATGTTGAAAATCAGACCGCATTCTTTATTAGCCAGCCGATAATAGATTAGGATGATAAAATAAAAATCAAGCAGCTCCAAGTGTGTATAATGTGTTAAAAAAATATAAATTATATTCAAAACCATTGAAAAAAGTGAAGAAAAATTATATTATTATAAGAAGAATAGGTAGATACTAAAAAGCTGTATACTTTAATGTTGTATTTGTTGCTGTTTGATTTAAGTTCTATAAAAATTTAGAATACAGTATATAGCAAACTCAATATGGTTTTAGAAAAATGCAATATTACCGTGCAGATTACTTATATATAAAACCATAATTCAATAAGGGGCTCGCCCCGTCAAATGGCGTGGCAGCCATTCCAGTCGGAGATTGTATCTCACACTGAATAGTGAATGTAAACCGCCGACTGAAAGGCGATCGCCATTAGGGCGGCCGATTTAATGGCGGGGGACATCTTGCCTAAGTTATAATAAAAATCATAAAAAATTAAGGAAACAAAAATCGGGAGGACACAGACATGCCATTTGAACTTGAGGATAGCTTTGAAAGCGGCGTAGTAATTAAGGTTGTTGGTGTCGGCGGTGGCGGAAACAATGCGGTAAACCGCATGATAGCTACAAACATCCGCGGAGTCGAATTCATCGTCATAAATACAGACAAACAGGCACTTTTGCAGTCAAGCGCAGAAATCAAGATACCAATCGGTGAAAAAATTACAAAAGGCCATGGAGCAGGAGCAGACCCCTCCGTCGGACAGCGGGCAGCGGAGGAGAATGTCGAGGAAATCACAAACGCTATAAAGGGCGCGGATATGGTATTTATAACCGCCGGAATGGGTGGCGGAACCGGTACTGGAGCGGCTCCGGTAGTTGCAAAGATTGCAAAGGAGCTCGGAATACTTACCATCGGTATAGTTACAAAGCCGTTCTCCTTTGAAGGCAAGCGCCGGATGGAAGCCGCTGAGCGCGGAATAGCTGAGATGCGTCAGAATGTCGATTCGCTCGTAATTATTCCAAACGAAAGACTTAAGCAGATTTCCGAGACAAGAATCACTCTTGCAAACGCTTTTGCAGAAGCTGATGATGTACTCCGCCGCGGAGCTCAGGCAATTTCTGATCTTATAAATAATCCTGGATTTGTAAACCTTGATTTTGCAGACGTTACCGCTGTTATGCAGAATGCAGGCTGTGCGCACATGGGCGTAGGTTTTGCGACAGGCAAGGATAAAGCGACAGAGGCTGCAAAAATGGCGATATCAAGTCCGCTGCTTGAAACGTCAATTAAAGGCGCAAGAGGTATACTTATCAACGTAACAGCATCTCCGGATATCGGTCTTGACGAATGTGAAATTGCATCTTCTATGGTAGAGGAAGAAGCTGCGGCTGATGCAATGGTTATCTGGGGTACTACATTTGACACATCGCTGGAGGATTCCATGAGCCTTACTGTAATTGCGACAGGCTTTGATTCTCCTGATGGAACACCGTCTCAGCCGGTTAGTAAAACCTCCACAGTAATAAACAAAGGCACATCCGACACGTCAAATGATAAAGGCGACGGAAATAATGGCAGCGAAAATGAAAACGACGAAAGTAAAGACGACGGATTTTCAGAAGAAGAATTTGATGACATTATAAATATTCTGAAAAAATCACGTCCACAGCATTAAGTACAATTATTAGAAATTAAAGTGTTAAAAAACAGAGACACATTTGCCAGATGGCATATTGTGTCTCTGTTTTTACAAAAATTTCGCGTTATTCTTCATTGCTGTAGCTTATAATATCAAGAATAAGTTCTTCACCTGATGCAAATTCCGCTTCCATTCTGCGCGGAATACCGTCATCCGAAGAAATATATACCGTAAGAGTTCCGACTGCTTTATTGTCCCGGCCATCGGAAGAAGACGTCTCGGCACCCCCGATATTACTTCGGTCATAGAGTGTAAAAACCGCTTTGTTTAACGAAGAACCGTTTTGCTTTATCACATCAATATCATTTAAATCTTCCGGATCCAAGGCAAACGCCGAAAACAAATGGATAATATCCTCCTCGGTACGATCTCCGCATGGAACAGTTATCTTTTCATATGAAAAGCTTGCCTCAAGGCCGGAAAGCGCAACACTGTATCCGCACATAGAATCCGGAGAAGTAAAGGTAATACTTCCTTCATAAGGTCCGGTGGCAGTAATTACTACATTAACCGGAGAATCAGAATTGAATCTCCCCTCGCATTTCAGTCCGCAGTTTAATGTAAAGGGATACTTCTGCCAGCTAATATCGACACTTTCTGTATGACTGCAGCCTGAGATCAGCACTGAAGCAATCACCAAAAAGAAAAACGCCGAATATATAAAATACGTTTTAAAGCAAGCTTTCAATTTCTCTGTCCGCATATAAAAAATCACCCCCGTATTTTATATGCCGGGAGTGATCAAATAATACATAATTTAAACATTGAGAGCAGATATCTTCTGTACTTCAGTAACAACCGTATTGCGGTTATGGAACTTCATAATCTTAATTGTGCTGTTTGTGGCCTGAAAGATACATACACTCTTTTCGCCCTTTTCGTTATTCCAAATAAAATAGTAATTGTCCGGATGAGCAAGAAACGCACAGGTTTCATAACGGTTTACAATATCGGCAGCGTCAACGGCATCCTTGTATTCGCCGTTATATGGAGCTATAGCAGTCATATCCGAAATACTCACAGGAGCAAACTCCTCTTTGACCTTCTTAGTTCCCTTTCCAGACATAATCCTTGACATTGTAAATTTTCCGGCTTTCACAGTATATGTATATGAAATATTAACATATCTCCATGTATACGGAATCACGAATTTTGTAAATGCCCAGCAGTAAAAAAGAGGAATGAAAATAATAAGAGCAAAAGCACCCCACCCAATAGCAAACATTAAAACTATAAATGCAAGCGGAATGAAGATATATCCCAGCTTCATGAGAGTTCTGTGAAGTTTATATTTTCCCTCAACTCTCTTATCAACTGACAACTCATCAAAGTTTGCCATCTCATTAGTTGTTAAAGCCATCTTTATGACCTCCGGAATATTAAGAATAAAGAATAACCGCAATCTGCAGTCTATAATCACAATCGATTCTTGATATATTATAGCATATATTCTTTTTAAATGCAATACAAATTAAAATTAAAAGCAGAATTTAAAAAATATTAACAACAATCAATAAAATATATTATATCTGAAAGGAATTTATGATGAACATATCCGCTGAAAGAAATAATCCTCAAATCATACTGAATTCTCAAAAACTCTCGGAAAATCTAACAAAACGCGCCGAGCAGGACATAAGCTCAGGACAAATAGCAGGCTGCGGCATGTGTGTTCATCAGATGGGAAAAGAAATTTTTTCCGGATTCTTCGGATACAGCGACATTGAAGAAAAAACACCGGTACGGCCGGACACGGTATACAGGCTTGCATCAATGACAAAACCGGTGACAGCAGTTTCAGCACTTCTGCAAAATGAAGCAGGAAAGCTTAACCTTGATGATAAGCTTTCAAAATACTGCTCAAAGTTTTCAAGGTTAAAAATAGGAGAACTTGACGAAAAAGGAAATATTATTCACCTTCATACTCCGGAGAGAGAGCCGACACTTCTTGACCTTCTCACTCACACTGCCGGCTTCGGAACAGATGAAATTGGAACAATGGTGACTGAGAAAGCGCCGCAGGACGCAAAGAAAAACCTTGAAACAATTATGCAGTATTACTGCGAAGAAATGGTTTTGTCATTTGAGCCGAATTCCCGACGTTCTTACAGTCCGATTGCCGCATTTGACGCAGTTGCATATGTAACCGAATTGACAGCAGAACGCGAGATAGGTGAATATATGAAAGAGAAAATATTCATTCCCTTAGACATGAATGATACGGCCTTTGAACTGACGCCGAACCAAACTGAAAGACTCTCCGCAGTTTACGATTTAAAGGACGGAATCACACCTGTTTCAAGAAAATTCTCAGGATCATTTGAGGGATTCCCTATTTCATACCATGCAGGTGGAGCCGGACTTTTCTCAACAGTCGGTGATTATTGCAGCTTTGCGCAAGCGCTGTGTAGCGCCGCAGATCCGGAAAAAGCCGCTGTTATATCCGGCAGCTCGGCCGCGCTTATGAGAAAAGGACGTGAAATTCCATCGGACCTAAAGAACAATCCTGCGGAAGTGTTCGGCCTCGGAATACGCGTAATAAAACACAATCCGAACTTACCTGCCGGCTGTTTCGGATGGAGCGGAGCATACGGAACTCATTTTTGGATCGATCCGGCGAACGGAATAACAGCAATATATATGAAGAATTCAAACTTCGGCGGAGGAGCCGGATGCATCACTGCAAACAATTTTGAATATGACGTAATGAACAGCGCGGAATAACCGACGCCGACAGCAAACGAACAATTTGTCCTGTTTTGCTGTCGGCCTTTCATTTTTCCGTATTATACAAGCATATAATTATACAGGTAAGCAAATTCAGAATTATTAGGTCGAACGCTTTTCAGCCGGACGCATTTACTTTGACAATTTTTTCGATTGAGATATGCTAAAATACAGTTAATAAATATAGAAGGAACTTGATAACATTGGAACAGGTAGTATACGGCGATGTATTGTTCATCATCAATTTCAGCATGGACTTTTTATCATTATATATAACAGCCCAATTTATTCACCTGAGACTCAGGCTTGTTCCGGCAATTACAGCCGCGGCTATCGGCGCAGCGTACGGTGTAGCTGCCGTAATTCTTGACGGAAATGAGCTTATATCACTTTTAATCAGTGTCGCAGTATCAATTTTGATGTGCTTCATCGCGCTGGGAAAACCGCTTCTGTTGAGACATACCCTGATATTTTATGCTGTAAGCCTCGGACTCGGCGGCTGTATGACAGCACTGTACTCTTTTGCAGAAAAAATATCGGGAAAAAGGATCTGGAACGGGACCGAAGCTCTTCCCGAAGCTTCCTCGAATATGCTTCCACCGACGGTGACAATACCCATTGCGGCAGTATCTGTTATTCTTTCGCTGATTTTTAACCGAATAACATCAAAGAGAAAAAACACATGTGAAAATTCAGTAAAGTTAAAACTCGGAGATAAAGACGTTATCCTGTCGGTGCTTGCAGACAGCGGAAATCTGCTTACTGAGCCTATAAGCGGTTCTCCGGTAATTTTGACGGAATACAATAAAATATCCAGTCTTTTACCGCAGGAACTTGCTCCTTTTTTTGAAGCCGGGGACATATCGAACCTCGCCTCGGTGCCGGCGTCTTACGCCGTAAAGGTACGTATGATTCCAGCGTCAGGAATAGGAGGCGATAAAATGCTTCTCGGATTTATGCCGGATGAAGTAATAATCGGTCAAATTCAAAAAAAGGCCTGCGTAGCCGTCCTAAACGACGGACGAAGCTTTGACAGCTCCGACGCACTTGTTCCTGCGGCACTGCTGGAATAAAAAATTCCGTTAATTGCTGCAGGGAATATACAAAATTACACAGCTAATACAATATTAACAGGAGGTATCTGAAATGCAGTCACTTTTTTCACTTCTGCGCCGCGCGTGCGGCATGTTGCTAAAAAAACACGGTGAAGTCTATTACATAAACGGCTCCGAAACACTTCCGCCGCCGCTTTCTGCAAACGAAGAAAACGAAATTACAGCCCGTCTTTCGGACGAACCGGAGCTGAAAAGCTATTTGATAGAACACAATCTGAGACTTGTCGTATATATAGCAAAGAAATTTGAAAATACAGGAATTGGTATAGAAGACTTGATTTCCATCGGAACAATCGGACTTATAAAAGCAGTCGGTACCTTCTGTGCAGACCGTGGAATAAAACTCGCCACATATGCCTCACGATGCATTGAGAACGAAATTCTGATGTATATACGAAAAACGGGAAATCAAAAAGTTGAAATATCTCTTGATGAACCTCTCAACGTTGATTGGGACGGAAATGAACTGCTGCTGTCAGACATTCTTTCAGGAGATGATGACAGCGTCAGCCGTAATCTTGAAGAATGTGAAGAAAGAGCCGCCGTTAAGGAAGCGATTTCAAATCTGCCTCCAAGAGAACGTACAATAATCGAACTGCGTTTCGGAATCGGAGGAAAAAAAGAACACACTCAAAAAGAAGTTGCAGATATGCTCGGAATATCTCAATCATATATATCAAGGCTTGAAAAGAGAATCATCTCCGAACTTCACGGAAGCATTGCAGCAAAGCTGTAATAGAATATACAAAGCCGACATCAGGCTCATACAGTGCTGACGCGAAAAGATTTAAATATATGCCGGAAAGAAGCTTTTATTTCTCTTTCCGGTATTTTTTAACTCGAAAAATATTTGTTGAATTTATCATGATGAAATATAAAAAACCAGCCGTGCCGCGCCAATTGGTGCACGGGCGGCATGACCGGATAAGTTAATTTCGAGGGCAAGTTTTCTGTTCACGGCTAATATGAACAGAAGCCCCCGGCATTGTGGGCTAACGCAACGCAAAA
>CABPZV010000080.1 GCA_902462015.1 uncultured Eubacteriales bacterium
CAAAATAATACTCATTGTCAATGAAATAATATGTAACTCCGCATTGGCTTAACTGGAATACTCCACAGTATTGATTTCTCCAGCAAAGCGAAACAGTAAATTCTGATATCTTTTTAGCCTCCTGACGATATCTGCGCGGTATAGTCGCATAAAACGGCAAAACTACTCTGATATCTGCTCCTAATAATTTTATTTGCTGCGGAAGCGAGCCGGCAATTTCGCCTGCATCGCCGCTTACTGCGAAAGGAAACGCCTCAGATGAGGCATACAAAATTTTTAAGCTATCACGTTTCATATTTTCCCGGCCATTCCTTTCGAGGTATTATCTGTTTTATTTATTGCCAACTTTTATACCTTTACCCTTTTTCATCTTTTCTTTTTTATCAGATTTTTTAGACGACAGCTCAGTTATATGCTCATTTTCGTATCTTCGTCTTGTCGCTTCTCCGCCACGAAGATGTCTTTCTGCTTTATTTTCCTGTAAAAGTGCGTTGACTTTTTTATACAAAATAGGATTTTCATAGCGAAGCTTCGACGTCACATCTTTATGTACTGTTGATTTACTCATTCCGAAGTATTTTGCGGTCTGCCGCACGGTAGCTTTATTTTCTACCAGGTATTCGCCGAATAATTCGCACCGCGCCTTGCCGCTGTTTCCGTAAGTCTCATATGATGGCATATTGCACCGACCTCGCCTCCGAGTAAAATATGTTATATTCTATGCGGCAGAAAAATAAATATTCCGGTTTGATTTGCTCAAAGGCCGTACTAAACTAACAAATAAAAAAATTATTCTTCGTATATAAGTTATAAAACTTTCTATAGAAGTTCTCAAACCGTATATACAAAGAATAATTTTTAAGACTAAATCGAATCCTTTATCTATGACTAATCAATTTGTTTCAAGGGATGATAAATAATTTAGAAGTCTGCCGGAATATGCAGAATTTTCATGCCCTTCCCAGCCTATCGCAACCCCAAGCTTTGTATTGAAATAGATAAACTGCCCGTATAGCCCTCCCTTTCCGTATCCGTACATTCCGCATCTTGAAAATTCGTATCCGCGCTCTATTACAGTATTATACCAATCCTCCGAGAAAAAGCGTCTGTCTCCATACATTCCGCGGTTAAGATAGAGCTGTGCGACCTTTACCATGTCATTTGTACGTATATAAAGTCCTGTTGCTCCCATAGGGAATCCATGCGGACAATGAGACCATGCAGCCTCCGAAAAGCACAGTGGAACAAAAAGCCTACTGTTAAGAAAATCATCAAGACGCTCTCCAGATTTTTTTGTAACTACCCTTGAGAGCAGATAATATGCCGCATCGCTGTAGCAGAACGTTGCTCCGGGGTCAAGAGGAATATCATGAGAAAGCACAATGCGCAGAAAATCTGTTCTTGTTCCGTATTTTTGCTCGTATCCTGCAACATCCTCAACATCGATGTCAAGGAAGCCTTCCCTGAAACCGACTTTATGTTTAATTACATTATCTACCGTTACAGAATCCCATTTTTTATCATAGCCGTCCGGCATTTCCGCAGCAAAAATATCAGAAATCTTCTCATCAAGAGATAAAAGACCGGCGTCAGCAAGAAATCCTATCGCAGTAACGGTAAAGACCTTTGAAACAGAATATATATTGTTGGTATCATTAGCAAGAATGCGTTTAAAAGTCTCTGTTTTTCCGTTTTCAGAGATACTGAGGGAATACAAGCCGTCGCTGTCCCTTTTCACAAATTCAAATAAATCTTTTGTAATACTCATTTTATCATATACCTTTTGCATTTATTTACACTTTATACGGTATCTCAGCAAAATTTTATATCGCAGCATTGCCGTATACCGTCTAAAACAGCAAGCGTCTGGCTCGTATGCATCTGTTCTCTCGCCGACACCTGAAGCGAATCATTTTCTATAAGATGTACAAAATGTCTCAGTTCATATGTCATATCGGGAAGAACATCAACAGACTCAGAAGGAGTTAAGCCGTCTTGACCAACCTCAATAGAGGAAAGCGCGACTTCATCAAGCCTGCGCATATTATATCTATCGGTATCCAAATGCGAAGCGTCATACACATGTGTACTACCGTCACGAAGTGCAAGCGTTATAACATGCGGCCGAGATACAGAGTCTATAGCAATACACCCCTCTTCGCCGCATATTTGGGACTGAAGTACACTGTCGGTAATTTTAGAATAGCTTATGTCAACCATCATACCGCTGTACATCATGACAGCCGTTCCCTCTCCGTCAATACCGTTTTCAAGAAAAAGCGATTCTGCGCTTATTCTCTGGGGCGTACCGAAAAGACCTTCGGACATTGCCGCGCAATAAACACCGATATCCATAAGAGAACCGCCTCCAAGCTCCGGCTTGAATGCGTTCTCAATAACCCCGTTTTTAAATTTATCGTATCTTGAAGAATACTGAAAATACGAAAGGCAGGCGCGGCGAATAGGTGTAATTTTTCCGATCAGTCTTTTAATAACATAAAATCCAGGCATGTATAACGGCATCATGCCCTCCATCAATATAACTCCGTTAAGTTTGGCTGTTTCAAACATATGTTCATATGCCCTTGCACTTACTGCTGCAGGTTTCTCAACAAGAACATGTTTTCCGGAGGCAAGAAGCTTTACCGCCTGCTCCTCATGAAAAATATTCGGTGTAGCAATATAAACCGCGTCAATATTGTCTGCGGCCGCAAGCGCATCTATCCCTACGTATCTCCCTTCGACTCCGATACCGTAACGCCGGGCAAACTCCTCGGCTCCTTCGGCAGTTCGGGAGCATATTCCGCAAAGCTTTATTCCGGAGACAAAATTCATCGCCTTTATCATATTATCAACTACAAAATTTCTTCCGATTACTGCAAGTCTAATCATTTTTCACTTATATTCCTTATAATAATCTGTAAAATTCAATATCTGAAAGTTTAAGTAATAGCAAAAGGCATGTCACAGTTCAGAACGGCGACACTGCAATACTCCGCCGAAAAAAGCAAGCGGAATCCGTATATAACTTAGGCAAGATGTCACGCCAATAAAGCTGCCGTTTTAATGGCGATCACCTTTCAGGCGGTTGGCTACATTCACCATTCAGTGAGAGATAAAATCTCCCACTGGAATGGTTGCCAAGCCATTTGACGGGACGAGCCCCTTATTGAAAAATTACATATTTTTCTTCACGAACTTAGATATTCTTTCAAGTGCAGTTTCGATATGCTTTACAGAATACGCATAAGATATTCTTGCAAATCCTTCTCCACACGGACCAAAAGCAGTACCCGGTACAATCGCCACATGAGTTTCATTCAGAAGCTCGCTGCAAAAAGCTTCGGAAGACATTCCAAACCCGCTGATATTAGGATAAACATAAAATGCTCCTTCAGGCTCAAAGCACGGAAAACCGAGCTTACGCAGACCGTCAACAATATACCTGCGTCTACGGTTATATTCATCCCTCATTTCGGCAATATCAGCGTCTCCGTTTGAAAGCGCCTCAATGGCTGCATACTGGCTCATTGTAGGAGCGCACATGATAGCGTACTGATGAATCTTAACCATCTGTTCAGTAATTTCACGAGGTGCGACAGCAAAGCCCAGCCGCCATCCCGTCATAGCATACGCTTTTGAAAAACCGCTGGCAACAATAGTTCGCTCGCGCATACCTTCAATTGAAGCAATTGAAACATGGCGTCTGCCGTATGTAAGCTCCGCATATATTTCGTCTGACAAAACAATAATATCGGTATCGCGCAATACATCGGCGACAGATTTCAGCTCCGACTCTGTCATAATAGCACCCGTCGGATTGTTCGGGTATGGCAGAATGAGCATTTTTGTCCGTGGCGTTATCACTGAACGAAGGCGTTCCGGAGTAAGCTTGAAATTATCCTTTTCGACTGTCTCAAGATATACGGGAGTTCCTCCGGCCATTGTAACCATTGGGCCGTAGCATACAAACGACGGAACAGGTATAATTACCTCATCACCGTCATTTACACAGGCGCGTATAGCAAGATCGATTGCTTCACTTCCACCGACAGTAACAAGAATCTCATCCTTTGGATTATATGAAAGTCCGAATCTGCGATTTAAATATTTACTGATTTCCTGACGAAGCGTCATAAGTCCGCTGTTGGAAGTGTAGTAAGTGCGGCCGTTTTCAAGGCTGTCGATTGCAGCCTCACGTATATGCCACGGAGTTATAAAATCGGGCTGTCCGACAGTCAGAGATACAACATCCTCCATTTCATCAAGAATGTCAAAAAATTTACGGATTCCGGACGGCTGAAGTCCCTGAGCGCGTGCAGACAAAATTTCATTGTAGCTTTTCACATTTCGTACCCTCTTTCGTCGGTTTCCGGAATTCCATAGTTTACACCTTTATCCTTATACTTTTTCAAAACAAAATGAGTTGCAGTAGACTGAATCGAATTCATCGGAGCAAGCTTCTGTGCAACAAAGAATGCAACCTCTTTCAGAGTTTTTCCTTCTATGAACACAGCAAGATCAAAACCTCCTGACATGAGATAAACGCTCTGCACTTCCGGATAATTGCGAATTTTCTCTGCGATTTTATCAAAACCGCGATCCTCCTGAGGAGATATTTTCAGCTCTATGAGAGCAGTAACAGACTCACGCGCGGTTTTATCCCAGTCAATCAGCGTTTTGTATCCGAGAATTATTCCTTCCTTCTCAAATTTGTCTATCATTTCTTTAATTTCTCCTACTTCTTTGTCGCACATAACGGCAAGCTGTTCGGAAGTAAGACGACTGTCATTTTCAAGAAGCTTCAAAAAATCATTCATTTGATTCATTCCTTTCTCAACCCGCAAAGCATGCTAAACCAAGTAAGCATGCAGTCTTACAGCAAAATAAAACACAATTTATTATACAATATTTAGCTTCTTTTGTCCATAGCTTTGAAAAAAGATATTGAAAATACTTTTAACCAGTATATGAATCTACTCCAAACTCAACAAGCAGAATTAATTATGAATCGAAGAAATTCAAAAAATGCAAAACAAAAAATGTCCTTCAGAGATAAAAAAACAGATAAGGGGTTGAAAAAAGTTTTGATATGCTATATAATAAATAAGAGAAACATATATAATCATTAAATTTTAATTATATTTGATTCATCGTAGTCATTTACATAAAACGAAAGAAAGGAACAATAATTATGCAATATTCGCATGAAGAAGATTCATCGCTTATTTTTTCCGAGTCAACTAATCTGCTTGAGCAGTCCGCATATAAATATCAGCTGCAGGACCGGGAAGAGCCAAATCTTTACCGACATCTTTTCGATTATGAAAGCGTACCGAAAGTATCGTTCAATCACCGGTTTGTTCCTATGTGCATGCCCGATAAAATATGGATTACAGACACAACCTTCCGAGACGGGCAGCAATCAACATCGCCGTTCACCGTGAAACAGATAGTAGATCTTTACACGCTGATGCATAAACTTGGAGGGCCTAACGGACTGATCAGACAAAGCGAATTTTTTGTTTACTCTGAGAAAGACCGCGAATCACTTCTCCGCTGCAAGGAACTGGGATATGAATTTCCGGAAATTACAACTTGGATAAGAGCAAGCGAAAAGGATTTTGAGCTGGTAAAGGAACTCGGAATCCGCGAAACAGGAATCCTTGTTTCCTGCTCAGATTATCACATATATAAGAAAATGGGGCTCACCAGAGCAAAAGCATTGGACAAATATCTCGGCGTTGTAAAAAGTGTGCTTGACCGCGGAATATATCCGCGTTGTCATTTTGAAGATATCACCCGCGCGGATTATTATGGATTTGTCGTACCGTTTGCGGAAGAGCTTCACAAGCTGAGTGAATCGTACGGCATTCCGATTAAAATCAGAGCGTGCGACACAATGGGATACGGTGTATCCTACCACGGCGCCGCGCTTCCCCGAAGCGTGCCCGGAATTATATACGGTCTTATGCATTATGCAGGTTTTCCGAGTGAAATGATAGAATGGCACGGACATAACGATTTTTACAAGGTTGTTTCAAATGCATCTACCGCATGGCTTTACGGCGCGTCAAGCGTAAATTGTTCTCTGCTTGGAATAGGAGAACGCACGGGAAACTGCCCTCTTGAAGCTATGGTAATCGAGTACGCATCGCTGAGAGGAACAGATGACGGAATGAATTTGCCTGTCATTACAGAAATTGCAAGATATTTTGAAGAAGAAATCGGATATGAAATTCCGCCGCGCACTCCGTTTGTCGGACGAAACTTTAATGTTACAAGAGCAGGAATTCACGCGGATGGCATGCTGAAAAATGAGGAAATTTACAATATATTTGATACAGCAAAGCTTTTAAACCGTCCTGCCTCCGTTGCGGTAGATTCACACAGCGGTCTTGCCGGAATTGCCCACTGGCTCAACGGATTTTATCATCTCGAAAAGGAAAATGCCGTTGATAAACGTGATCCTGTCATAATAGCCATAAAGGAACGTGTTGACAAAGAATATGAAGCGGGGCGCAATACAGTTATGGGAGACGGAGAGCTTGAAAATATTCTCAAAGCAGTAAACTATGATGAATATGAACGTTTAAGTCATCTGCGGCTTCACAGACATAAATAATAAAATAAAAAACCGAAAAGCTGTCATAGACTTCGGTAACGGATTGTACCTCCGAAAAATAAAGCTGTTCCCAACGGAACAGCTTTATTTAGTTATACAATAATTATCTCTGTACCCTTCCGGTACCGTCTCTGCTCCGTATTTTCCAATCCGTCTATTGCATACATTCGTAATCTGAAAGCAAAGCTTTCAGATTCTTATACTTATCCTTTGCACTTACTCAAAGTTTTGTCCGGTTTCAGCCTCGCTGAAATGACGGCCTCTCCGGCCGGCAAGGATTAAAACTTTGATCTGAAAACAAAGCTTTCAGATTCTTATACTTATCTTTTGCACTTACTCAAAGTTTTGTCCGGTTTCAGCTTCGCTGAAATGCCGGCCGCTCCGGCCGGCAAGGATTAAAACTTTGATCTGAAAGCAAAGCTTTCAGATTCTTGTGTATTTCTTCAAAGTTTCCCTTACTGCGCCAATTCCTGCTATCTCCTCACGAACCATATCTTCTATTTTTCTTCCCAAACCGATTTTCATCAAATCGCATCCAAAAATCACATCACTTGAAAGAATAGAAGCAAGTTTACCGTCAAGACTTTCAGGCTCCCCTATCTTTACGCCTTCCAGCTCTTTTTGAAGAGACGACAGCATAGGATCGCTGCTGCACTGCATTTCATTGCCAAAGTCGTCTACTGCCAGCAGATAACGCAGCCATCCGGCAATAGCCAGAGGAATAAATGTAAGTGAAGTTACATCTAAGTCAGTGCGCTGCGTATACGCCTTGATAGTTTCGCCGAATCTGACAGACATTTTCTGACTGGTATCTGTAGCAATACGCTGAGGAGTATCGGGAACAAATGGATTCGGAAGCCGCTTTTCCACGACCTCATGAATAAATTCCGAAGGGCTTATAATCTTCGGATCTATAACAACAGGCATTCCCTCGGTATAGCCAATCCCCTCGACCAATCCCCTGAGCTCGTCATCCTTCATTTCATCTGCAATTGAATTATATCCCAAAAGGCACCCGTAAACCGCCAGCGCAGTATGCAAGGGATTGAGACATGTCATAACCTTCATTTTTTCTGTGTTGTTGACGGTTTCGCGGTCTGTCATATATACACCGGCCTTTTCGAGCGGAGGACGTCCGTTCGGAAATTTATCTTCAATTACAAGATACTGCGGCTTTTCCGCATTTACGAAAGGAGCGATAAAGGTATTTTTTTTCGTAATAATCGGAGCCATTTCCTCAATACCAGAAGCTGTCAAAGCCTCCTCAATCGCCTTAGCCGGGCGCGGAGTAATTTTATCAATCATTGTCCACGGAAAAGAAACATTGTCCTCGTTCCGCACCCAATCGGCAAAATCCTCGGTAACAAAGCCGCGGTCAAGCCACTTGTCCACTACCGTCATAATACTCATGCGCAGCTTCTCGCCGTTGCGGGAACAGTTATCCATGCTGACAACAGCAAGAGGAAAGCCGCCGGCTTTAAAACGCTCAAGGAGCAGCGCAGCAACGATGCACATCGCATGCGAGCAGTTAGACGGACCGCTTTTAAAATTAGATTCGACAAACGGAAGAAAATCCCCCTGAATATTTGTCAGAGAATACCCTTTTTCGGTTATAGTAAAGCTGACCATTTGAAGAGAAGGCTTGCGAAAGATCGCGCGAAGCTGCTCCATATCATCCGGAAAAGCATTCCCTGCCCTGATTCCCTTCGCTATCGAAGCTACTATTTCTTTCTCTATTTTACCGTCGGAAAGCAGACTGACCAATAAGGTCATGCTGTCGTGCGGAGTATAAATCTCGTCGATTATTCCATAATCAAAGGTATCGGCAGCAACAATTCCGCTCTTAACCAATTCCTTGTTTAAAAGCTCCTGCTGAAGACGGGCTATAAAGCCGCGGAATATATTTCCTGCGCCAAAATGCACCCATAAAGGAGACTTTTCTGTCTCAAGACACATAGCTTTCCAATCAAAACCGGGAAGCTTTACTTCAGCCGAAGCCCATAAATCCCAGTCCTTTAAACCTTCATAACACAGTTTCATATTAATACCATGCCCTCCTGACGTGAAAAAGTGTATTTGGAGTAATAACCGCTCCGACTTCACGTCATATCAATCAGATAATTTGCCAATTGCTTCCAACAAGCCGTTAATATAGGACTCTCAGAGCTCTGTCGTACAAACCGCAGCCCAGATCTCCCTCGGAGCTAAGATTCGCGGTCTCTCTGAATTTATGACATCCTAACCGGTATATAAACAAATAGATTCAGTTCATATACTTTTTCATTGTATATAATATCACATCCGCCCCTGATTGTCTACTATTAAACTGTCCAAAATTGTTTGCAGGCTGTCTCCGATTCCATAAAAACATAGCTATAAAATAGACATTTGTATTTGAAAACTAATCTTGACAATTAAAAAAATGTATCATATAATATAAATGCAGTATTCTATAAAGTAGGCTTTCAATTTATATAAGAGGAAACAGCCATGTGCAAAATAGCGATAAATATACCAAACGAAGTATTATTCGACACAAAAATGAGCGAAGAAGAGGCAGTTAGTTTTGCAAGACGTGCAGTAGCTCTTGGGTATTATACGCAGAGCGGTGTTTCGATAGGATATTGTGCACAAATTGCCGGAATGACAGAAGAAGATTTTATAAAATATTTGGGGAAGAATCAGGTCTCCATTTTTCATTTTGATGACAAAGATGAATTTTTGGAGGAATTAGGAAATGCCTAAAGTAATCGTTAACTCCACACCCCTTATTGTGCTATGCGGAATTGGACGGTTAGAAATCCTCAAAAAGCTGTATCAGGAAATATATATACCTTTGGCAGTATATGAGAAAGTGACAGGCTTAAACATAAATAAACGGCAAAAAACGGACAGGCGCGCCCGAAAAGCGTGGAAATTCGGGAGATTTTGATGCGCTCTGTCCGTATTTTAGCTATAAAAATTATTTCTGCGTTTTTTTCCAAAAAACTATTGACTAACACAAAAATTTATGATAGAATACATACACGTAAAGAAATTTACAAAAAACTG
>CABPZV010000081.1 GCA_902462015.1 uncultured Eubacteriales bacterium
ACATCTGCGTTAGGTTATAATCATATAAATTATACCACATTTTTTTCAGTTTGTATATAGCAAAAAATGAATTTTATCTATTTTAAACTCAAAATAATAAATAATATTTATTCAGCACCTTTTGATAAGACACTCTATAAGGCCTTAAAACACTTCATGGGACGTTTCCGCTTGTTGATTGTACTGCCGACGAAAAATGAGGCAGAAACCACCGCTTATAGAGGCTAACGTTTTAGCAACCGCCGCAATAAATATGGCGGAAACATTTTTATTTAGTTATATTAGAACAATAAGGAGAACAAAACATAAAAGGACGTATCTGCGGACACGCCCTTTCACATTTTAAATCTGATAAACTCAGATACAACACTGCTGTAATTCGATTCAATTACTGTCTTTTCGCAGCATAACATTCACTGCAGTAAACAGGTCTGTCATTTGTGGGTTCAAAGGGAACCTTAGCCTCTTTTCCGCATTCAGCGCATACAGTCGTAAAATACTCTCTCTGTGATTTTACTCCGTTCTTTCTCGCATCACGGCACGATTTGCATCTCTGGGGTTCATTCTGAAATCCCTTTTCTGCATAAAATTCCTGTTCGCCTGCTGTAAAAACAAACTCCTCGCCGCAGTCCCTGCACTTTAATACCTTGTCTTCGTACATTGTCATTTACCTCGCTTCTGTTAATTGATGCTGAAATTTACCTTTGCCCAAGACGGAATCACACCGTCACCTTTGTACTGGGATCTGCGCACATTTCAAGAATTTTCAGGATAGAAATTCCACCTGATTAATGCAAGCTGTTTTCCGTTTCATCCCGATAGTCCTTCGTATATGGACAAATGACATACCGCCATCTATTCATACACCCGCAGAATAAGGACAGAACAAAACCCTGACCTGATCACTGAACCCTTTTATAAAACAACGCTCTATTTAAGCTACTCGGGCATATTGTTTCAGTCCGCACTGGGACCTTTTAATTATATAACTTTTTGATTTTTGAGCGTATTCTGCAAATCGCATTTTCAACTGACTTGCGTTCACGCCCTGTCTTTTCAGCAATTTCCTCCGCACCAAGTCCATTAAGATATAATTTAAAAACACTCTTTTCATATGCAGTAAGCTTACTTATAATTTCAATAATCGTTGAACGGTACATCTCTGAAGTTACTGCAATTGATGCCGGATCCTCATAATAATCTGAGCACAGCATATCTGAGACAAATATAAAACCGTCACCGTCGCCTACTGCGGAAGAGGTTATTTTATTTTCCCGAAAAAACCGTTTTTCACGCCTGAGTATTGAAATAATTCGATTTTTAATGCAGGTTCCAGCAAACAGCCCAAACGTAACCTTATTTTGACGGCAGTCATATGCACACGCTGCTGAATAGAGTGCAATCTCAGCCTCCTGACGAAAGTCTTCAATATCAAACCGGCGTTCATACAGATATCTCCTAAGCAAAGAATCAATAAGCGGTGCATACCTCATGCTCAGCCGCTCAAACGCGTCAGCATCTCCAGATTTTACGTCTGTCAACAGTTTTGCAAGAACCTCTTCCACGTTTTTCTCTATCCTTCCAAAAGCCGTCCGGCAAACCAATCGCCTGAATTTCAAAATAAATACGTCTGCCTATATAATATGCAACAAACTCAATCCGGCAATCAATCCGAAAAAATTACGGCAACGCCTGCCAGCCGACATCTTGACAGGCGAGGACATCTTCATTTAGTTTTAATTGCATAAGCGGCAAAAGGAAAATAAATCCGTATTCCATATATTAATTATATCATATTATGTAATAAAGTCAATAGTTTTTTTCAAAGAAAATTTAAAAAAATGCAATATTTTTCTGTGTTTTACACAAGTTTTTTATTTGTTGCGTTTTTATTATGAAAAAAATGCCGAATCAATTACTGATTCGACATATCATTTTGATAGTAATAAAGCTATTTTCTATATAAAATGAGAAAATTATTACACATTTTACATACGCTTTTACTCAAGGAGATAATTGACCTCTCCGGATAAAAGCGCAAGAATTCCCCGATAACATATCTCAGGTTTATCAGAAAAATTATATTTCATCTTTTCAAGCTCAATCTTATTATCTACTATCAGTTCCATATGAAGCACTTCTTCGTGCTGCTCTACTATCGAACAAATAAATGTATAGCGACCGTCATCTCGCTGAGACGAACTGCACTTAATCTCGGAACCGCGCTTTTTAAACGAAAGAAGCCGGAGAGCACTTTTAAGACTCTTGTCACGAATAATCCCAAGCAAATTACCTTCTAAATTATCGGAAACCTGCTTTCCCTGCTCTGTAATTATATACATATCGCTGTCATCTTTCTTGATTTCAGCAATATTTCCGGTATCAAGAAGCTCCCCGAAACATTCGACAAAATCAAAGTATCCGACAACTCCATCCTGTACAACAATATCATTCAAATTTTCAAATTCAAGAGGATACCCGACATTCCGCATAAGATAAAGTATGAATATTTTTATATCATTCTTATCCTTTAGAGCCGCCTGCATAATAGTTTATTCCTTTCTGAAATCAGTAAAACTATATCCAGCAGCAATTCTCCAGCTAATTTTAAACGGCCGCCATAACAAAATGTAAAGACGGCCGTTTAATTTTTTAAAGAATCAATCTGCTGCTGTTTCCTCGACGTAATTCTTCCAGTTCAGCTTACTGAAGTTACGGAACGACCAATACGAGGTAAGTGAACCCTTGTTTGATAACTCCTTGCTCATAAGATAATAATCCTGATATACAAACAACGGCATAACAGGCATATCATTTGCAAGCAATTTTTCCGCTTCCAGAAGAATCTGTGCACGCGCAGCGGAATCCGTCTCAGCGTAAGCACGCTCTATGATTTCATCATATGCCTGACTGCTGTAGCCTGTAATATGAGGCTGGCTTTCAAAATCACCTGTTTTAGCAGCCTCAGCAAGATCAAGGGCTGAACCAGAGTAATCCTTATCAAAAGGAGCCAAAGTCGACCACGCATCTGTCGACAGGCTTTGCCAGTCTATGGCGATTACGTCAAAGTCTCCTGCCATATAAGCCTCATTAAATCTGTCTCTGTAAAGGTCATAATCATTCTCGCTGTAAAACCTTACGCCGAGAGTCCTTACATTTACATTAAATCCAAGTTCCTCCCACTGTTCAGCGCAGTATTCCGCAACCGCGGTATCAACCTCATTATCACGTGTCAAAATTGTAAAGCTCTTTGTACTTGCCTTTCTTGTCAGCTCTTTTGCCTGCTCAACATCATATGAAAACAGATTACCATTAGTTTCACGGAAATCACTCTTTCCCACAGACGCTGCACCGGATGGAATAAATCCTTCAGCAGCTTTGGCAAAAGTTACGATTTCCGCAACAGCCGAACGGTCTATTGCCATAGAGAGTCCACGTCTGACATCCGGATCATCAAACGGCGCTTTATTTGTGTTAAAGAAATAAGTATGTGTATTATAAGTATCCTGAGTTACGGCATCCTTAGCATAATCAGCTCTGCTTTCAAGCGGAATTTCACTTATATAGAGTATTTCACCATTGTTATATAGCTCAAGCTGCTGCTCGGATGTAAGCTCCCAATCCGTTGTAAGGCGATATGGGGTGACATATTTATCAACCGCATCCTTATCGATGTTCCGGTAATAATATATATTGCGTTCAAGTATAAAGGCCTTGCCGTCGCCGGTCTTAGTATTCTCCTCAGGACGGAAAGTACGGACAGTAAAAGGTCCGTTTGTCACAAGAATAGTTGTATTTGATGACCAGTCTGTCGCTTTGCTAACGATGTCCTCGCGAAGCGGATAAAGCGCAGGGCTTGCGCATATTTCAAGAAATTCTTCGGGGTCTATATCTCTCGAAAAGCTTATTTGAAGAACATCCGTATCAGCAGAACAAATTCCGAGATCATCGACAGATACGTCGCCGGATTTGACCTCTTTAGCATTTTTCAAATCCATAAGCAATGCAGCGGCTTCGCACTGAAACTCCGGTTCCATAATCCGTTTCCATGCAAACACAAAGTCATCCGCTGTAACGCTCCTCGCGTCGCTCCACTGTGTAGACTTAAGCTCTATCTCAAGTACGTAACTTCCCGTATCAGAATTGGAAGTATAAGTATACTTTTTCAAAAGCGCATTCTCAACCTTACCCTTGCTGTTGATCTTGGTAAGTCCCTCATAAATCATTCCAATAACTTTAAGTGCGGCTTCATCATTCAAAGAAAGCGCGGGATCAAAGCTGGAAATCGGAGATGATATATAAACCGGGATAACAGGTCCGTTTCCCTCTGTACCGCTGCTGCAGCTTGTAAACACACATATAATCATAGCCGCGCAAAGCAGTAAAGATATGAATCTTTTCATATTAATAATTTTCCTCCTGTAACAATCGTGCGGACAAAGCCGTAATAAACCAATTTCCATTATACCATTCTTTTTATAAATTAGCAATGGTTTATTTAATGTATTTGTAAACTTTTTTAAACCTCGAAGAACACCTCGGCGGAATGATTTTCCATTTACATAATTTATTCCCCGGATTTTTTCCTTTCTCGGAATTCAGTCTTTTATCAGTGTCAATACTATCCATATAAAAAATATGAAAGGGATATCTGTAATCATGAAACACACATATGAAAAAGAAAAACAGTCAAAATATATACGTACCGATCTTGCGGCGGAATGTTATCCTCCTGCCGCGGCAGACACCGACGAAGAAAAAAAATTAAAACAGGATTTTGACGGACTCATATATAAGGTAAAAGAAGGCAAAGGAATAAAAATCACTGAACTTGAGATTACAAGCAAAATCGGAGAAGAAAAAATCGGAAAACCTGCCGGCAGGTATATTACAGCGGAAATCGGACGTTTATGGCAGAAAGGGAAAACAGAGCAGGAAAAAATTGCGGAAATACTTGCTCAAAATCTCAGCTCGCTTATATTGGATTCAGTAAATAAGTTCGGAATAAAAACAACTGTTCGGGAAGACGGCTCAATAGACTGCGGAACCGTACTTATTGTCGGACTCGGAAACAGGTTTGTAACAGCCGACGCCATAGGCCCGCTTGCTGTAGACGGAATCACTGTTACAAGGCATATAAAGCTGTCCGATAAAGAACTTTTTGATAAGCTCGGGGCAGCCGAAACCGCGGCGATTGCGCCCGGCGTCGCAGGTCAAACTGGAATTGAAACCTCAGAGCTTGTCAAAAGTACAGTAAAGAGTATATCTCCGTCTGTTATAATAGCAATCGACGCGCTTGCTGCAAGGTCGACCGAAAGATTAGGAACAACAGTTCAGCTATGTGACACCGGTATTTCCCCCGGATCAGGAATCGGAAATTTCCGCGGGGCAATCAATTATAATACGCTCGGCGTTCCGGTAATTGCCATAGGTGTTCCTACCATTGTCGATTCGTCAACACTTGTTTATGACGCCTTATCAAAAGCTGGAATTGAAAATACTCCTCCGGAGCTTGAAAAAATTCTCGAAAACGGACGCAGTTTCTTTGTTTCATTAAAGGAAAGCGACGAGGCAACAAAAACTCTGTCACAACTAATTGGAGATATGATTGGAATTGTATTCGGAACACGCTTTGATTAACCGAAATAGTTCCAAATACTAACCGGATTCTATGCAATAAGGTATTTTAATCTGAGAATCATATGACAGCTTCCGCACGCATATATTTTCTTTGAGAAAAAAGAAAATGTCCTATCGTGAAAGGAAATATGCAAAATGAACGGAGAAAAAGAACCGGATATTATTTATATATCTTCACCGTACGTCAGAAGTACAACAAGAGGAGGACGCCGGGCATTGCGCTCGCTTTGCGGTATGCTCGGCTCCGCTGTATTAGTCTCAGCATGTGTAGTATCGTTTGCCGACAGCATAGGACTAAACTTTGCCGCAAAAACAGAATACAGCGATGCATCAGAGCACCTGTATGAAGATATTCCAGAAAACAGCATTGTAAATGACGCAGAACCTCCTGAAATATCAAACGCAGAGGGGGAAAATTCCGTCTCAGAAAAAAATACAGAACTGACCGCTGACACAGAATCCATAGCTGATTCGAATTCAGAGGCAGAGCAGCTTCCGGCGAATGTCAGTTCCGGAAACCATCAAATAATTATGACAGATCTAAGCAGAAATCCCGGCGCAGATATACTAATTGATAACAAAACATCGTATACACCTAATATAAGCGCCATGTTAAGCTCGTCATGTTCTGTTTCCGGTTCTACATTCAGGGAAAATCCGGCGCAGGTTACGGTCACCGAAACAGAAGGATCGATGCTGTACTCTGTCGGAAATCAATCACCTACAGTCCTGATTATACATACTCACGGAACCGAATGTTACAGTCAGAACGGCAGCTCATACAGTGAAGCTGAGATCGGCTTCCGCTCCAAAGATACAAATGAAAATATGATTGCAGTCGGAAAAAAAACAGCACAGACTTTATCTGAACACGGCATTTCTGTTCTACACTGCACAATCATGCACGATGCAGAGTCGTATAACAATTCATATAATTATGCTGCAAAAACTATAAAGTCACTTATCACCAAGTACCCGTCAATTTCATATGTTCTCGACATGCATCGAGATGCTATTCAATACGATGACGGTTCAATAGCACGCCCAACGATAAAAACAGACCTCGGAGATACTGCCCAGCTTATGTTTGTAATCGGTACCGACGAGCTTGGCGCAAACCATCCCAATTGGGAAAAAAACCTATCACTTGCAGTCAGACTGCAAAGCGCTCTGAACAGCGAAACCGCAAATCTTGTACGTCCAATATCTCTGCGCGGAGCAGCATATAACGAACAGTACACTGACGGTTCAATCTTGGTTGAAGTCGGAGCTTGTGGAAATACACTTGCCGAAGCCGAGAATGCAGCTGTGCTTCTTGCTGATACCCTTGCAGGAATAATTCTATCGGGAAAATGAGAAGGCAGCACATGGAGCTGTGCTGCCTTCTCATCATATTTACAACATTTTTAACAGCGTCGATAATAAAGATTATAAAAAATTCGGCTGCTCGGCAAAAGCAAGATTCACATAAACAGTAAAGCTGTCAGCACAAATAGAACAGTTATCGTAACTAACAGATGCCAATACTTTTTACACAAAATGTCAAAATAAAATTGTTATTTGTGAAATAACTTCTTTGTATTGTACCTCGGTTCGCAGGTAAGACGAATATCAAGCTTTCTGTATACGTCCTCATCCACCTGAGACGGAATTATCGTCGAATGAGCCTCACAGCCGCGAAGCATCGGCAGCTTTTCAAATGCCTTTGACGCAACGTCACTCATGGAAGCACTGATAGAAAGCGCAACAAGAGCTTCATCTGAGTGCAGCCTCGGATTGCTATTTCCAAGCACTTCGAGCTTTAGACGCTGAATCGGCTCAATTGTCTGAGGAGAAATCAAATGAACATGCTTAGGTATATCGCATAATGCTTTAACAGCATTTAAGAGAACAGCAGCTGCAGGACCGAGAAGAGCAGAGGTTTTTCCTGTAACAATCCTGCCGTCAGAAAGCTGAAGAGCCATTGCTTCCGGATGATTCCTGTCCTCCAGCTCAGCCGAGCGTTTCAGCGCCGCGCCAACGACAGGCCGATCATCTACAGAAACTCCGGCCGTCTGCATTAATAGCTCAAGCTTTTCTACAGATCTTGCCGATACTCTTCCTTTACGGCTGTCACACATCGTTGCAAAATATCTTCTTATAATTTCATCTTTTGATGCTTCGCACACAACCTCATCATCACATATACAGTTTCCCGCCATGTTAACACCCATATCTGTCGGAGAACGGTACGGAGATGTCCCTGAAATTTTGTGAAAAATAGCATCAAGCACTGGGAAAACCTCGATGTCACGATTATAGTTAACCGCCATCCGTCCATAAGCCTCCATGTGATACGGATCTATCATATTGACGTCAGAAAGATCGGCGGTAGCCGCTTCATATGCAAGATTCACCGGATGCTTAAGCGGCAGATTCCAGATCGGGAACGTCTCGTACTTTGCATAACCGGCCTTAATTCCACGTTTGTTTTCATGATATAGCTGTGAAAGACATGTAGCCATTTTTCCGCTGCCTGGCCCCGGAGCAGTCACTACAACCAGCGGACGAGTAGTCTCAATATATTCATTTCTTCCAAAGCCTTCGTCACTTACAATATGGTTGACATTGTGAGGATATCCGTCAATAATATAATGAAAATACACCTTCATTCCAAGACGTTCAAGTTTGTCATGAAAGGCCATGGCAGATTTCTGACCTGTATAATGTGAAATTACAATACTGCCAACATACAATCCAATACTGTGAAATGCATCTATAAGACGAAGAACGTCCGAGTCATATGTAATACCTATATCTCCTCGCATTTTATTGTTTTCTATATCTCCGGCATTAATCACAATCACTATTTCAACGTCATCCGCCATTTTTGCAAGCATTTTCACCTTGCTGTCAGGCTGAAAACCCGGAAGGACACGAGATGCATGATAATCGTCAAAAAGTTTACCGCCGAACTCCAAATATAATTTACCGCCAAAACTCGCGATACGCCTTTCTATTTCCTTTGACTGAGTCTGGATGTACTTTTCGTGATCAAAACCGACCTTGTCTATCATATATGTCACCATGTCCTTGAATAAACAAAGATTTCCTTTCCTTCCGCAAAGAAATTTTTCATTCGAATTATTCTGTCTTTAATACTGTAATAAATTCTATAATATTATCCCTATACAATAACACAAAAACAGGCGTGAAAAAATTTTCACGCTGTTATTTTCTTATATGACCATGCATTTCAATCATAGCCTGAAAAATTTTCCCGCGGAACTTTATCAAATTTTACCGCCACAGTACAGCAGCAACAACTAGTAAAAACAAATTCAAAATAATTTATTTACATAGACAATATATTTCAAATTATAACATGTGTAGAATATCTTGTCAATATTTCTGCAATATAAATTAAAAATTGAATTAAAAAAAGCCGCTCACAGCGACTTTTATCTGGAGCGGATTACGGGGCTCGAACCCGCCACCTCGACCTTGGCAAGGTCGCGCTCTACCAAATGAGCTAAATCCGCATACGGGATACTCAAAGCGAAAGATATTTCCTACACCCAAGTTACCCGATATGGAGGCGCCACCCGGAATCGGACCGGGGATAAAGGTTTTGCAGACCTCTGCCTTACCGCTTGGCTATGGCGCCATTTAAAAAAATTTATTAAAAAACGAAACAGTGAACAGGCAACTGTTCACTATTCAGATATTACTGAATGGAGCGGATTACGGGGCTCGAACCCGCCACCTCGACCTTGGCAAGGTCGCACTCTACCAAATGAGCTAAA
>CABPZV010000082.1 GCA_902462015.1 uncultured Eubacteriales bacterium
CTTTTATAAGTGCATAAAATAATTTAATTAATATATGTATATCAATTTTTATTATCAAGAACTCGGGATAGAAATTCACGTGTTCTTTGCTTTGTGGGAGCATTAAATATTACTTCAGGTTCCCCTTCTTCCATTATGATACCGTCGCTCATAAACAAAACCCTTTTGGAAACATCACGGGCGAAGCCCATTTCATGAGTTACAACAAGCATTGTAAGTCCAGAACTTGCCAGTTTTCTCATAACCTCAAGCACTTCGCCAACCATTTCAGGATCAAGAGCTGATGTCGGTTCGTCAAATAACAGCACCTCGGGATTCATTGAAAGTGAGCGTGCAATTGCGACTCTTTGTTTCTGACCTCCGGAAATCTGTCTCGGTTTTGCATTGATATACGGAAGCATTCCAACTTTATCAAGATATTCCTTGGCAATTTCTGAGGCATCTTTTCTTGAACGGTGTAAAACCTTCATTTGACCGATTACACAGTTTTCAAGAACAGTCATATTATCAAAGAGATTAAACTGCTGAAAAACCATACCGGCCTTAGCACGGTATTCCGAAAGGGGAAATGTACTGTCAAGTATACTTTTTCCATGAAAAAGTATATCTCCGCCAGTAGGCTTTTCAAGAAGATTGATACATCGCAGCATTGTACTTTTACCTGAACCGGACGACCCGATTATACTGATAACCTCACCTTTTGATACATCAAAACTTATATCTTTGAGAACGAGATTTTCTCCAAAGCTCTTTTCGAGATGTTTAATTTGCAAAATTGTATCTGCCATAATAGTTTCATTGCCTTCCTAACGTGAGAAAAGTGTATTTGGAGTAAGTTTTCCTCCGTTTTTCACGCTAATCTTCATCTCGTCAAAGCAAGGGTAAAAATTATTCACACTCTTGCTTTTTCTATGCTTAATTACCTTCCTTTTTTACATGGATTTCAGCCTTAGAAGCAGTCTGAGAACCGAAAATTGTATAGCTTTCTTTACCTTCAAGCAATTTTTCCACGAGACGGAGAAGTCGGGTAACGGTAAATGTAAGCACAAAATAAATTGCGCACGCTATTACATAGCTTGCAAAAATTTTATAGCTGTTTTTCGCCACTGAATTTGCATAAAAGAACAGTTCAGTAACACCAATAACATTCAGTACCGATGTATCCTTGATATTTATGACAAATTCATTTGATACCGACGGGAGAATATTTCTCATTACCTGCGGAATAACAACATAAACCATGGTCTGAAAATGACTCATTCCAATAGATGAAGCTCCCTCAAACTGTCCCTTGTCAATTGAAATTATTCCTCCGCGGACAATCTCAGTTATGTATGCGCCGGTATTAATTGATACGATAACAATACCTGCAGGTATCAGTGCAAGTGTATCTCCGCCGGTTGCATACGCGTATCCCCAGTAAATAATCATTGCCTGAACCATCATTGGAGTACCGCGGAATATCTCGACATATGCAGAAATCAATACGCCTATAATTTTCTGAATAGCACTGACAAACGAATTTCCCGACTTAGGGATGGTTCTGATAATTCCGTTGATAAGTCCGATTAACAAACCAATTATAGTACCGAGCATCGCTATCAGCAAAGTGTTTCCCACGCCGGCCAGCATCTGACCGCCGTAGTTGTTCCAAATTTTGATTAAATCCTGAATAAATGTCATTTGTGTTTCCTCTTGGATTCAATAAATCGGTGTATACCGATTACAAGCGATATTTTTAAACGCTTTGTCAGCGCAGAAAAGCAGGTGCTAATATCGTGCAGCGTGCAAAGCTTATATTTGAAGAATCCTTTTTAAATACTTATTCTTCAGGAGCAAGCTCGACCATTTTCATCATAAGCTCATTGCGCTGTTCAACTGAGATACCGTCAATAATTTTAGAAATTTCCGTATTTGCGGAGGAGTTTTTTCTGATACCTACTGCAATGGCAGTATCCTCCTCGCTGCATTTAAATCCTGTGTCATTATTTACAAGAGGCGCATATGTAAGAGAATCATTTGAAGAGCAGCGGTCAAAAGCAGTTGGCTCTTCTGCGATATATCCGTCAATTGTCCCCGACGTAAGAGCGGTGTAAAGCAGTGTAAAGTTAGCCAGAATACTCGACTGTACATTTTCAATCTGGCTTACGGCATTTGCATGGAATGTTCCGCTCTGCGCACCTATTTTTGCTCCGGCAAAATCAGCAAGGCTTGATGCATTTGCATAGCTGCTGTCTTTATTCATGATTATTACCAAATTGGAAATATAATAGTTAGAAGTAAAATCGATTGTTTCTTTTCTCTCCGCTGTCGGGCTCATACCTGCAATAATACAGTCAAGCGCACCTGATTCAACTGAAGGAATCAGAGCATCCCATTCATATACATATATTTCAAGCTTAACGTCAAGACCGTCCGCGATCTGTTTTGCTATCTGGACATCATATCCATTTGCATAACCGTCAGCATTTGAAATTTTTACAGCCCCATTAGATTCATCCATCTGAGTCCAGTTAAACGGAGCGTATGCGCATTCCATTCCAACCTTTATGACTCCGTTCTTTTTGATATTATCAAGATCATGCGAAGGATTCTTTGATGAACATGATGACATGAGTACAGAACTCAAAACAAGCATCAACGCCGTTATCAGGCAAAGAAATTTAGTCTTTTTCATTTTTGTGACCATACCTTTCTTACTTATGCATACAAAAATAAGCGGTCTGCGAAATACCCGACCGCTTCAAATTACATTCAACAGGTAAAATAAAAACGAACGATAGCACTCCGCTCTCGCGACAGTCATCCCGGTGTTTCCGAAATGCCCAGCATATTTTTTGCCAAAAAAATATACTTCGGCAAAAATGCCTTTCCCATAAGATCTTTGGCTCTGGCAACCTACAAACGGTACTGATCATTTTTGCGCCTCTATCAAATTGTTTGCATATTTTTAAATTAATATTATTTTATCATACACAATCTATAATGTCAATCCCTTCTCCTAAAAAATTCTATTATATAATATTTTATTGAAAATTCTTATATATTATGGTACAATAAAGGCGAAATAGAGTTTATACCTATCTTATAATGTACATTATGCACATTTAAAAACTGCTTTGTGAGAATAATCATTATTATAGTCAATCTGAAGGGGTGTAAGATAATATATGTGTTAACTTTCTCCTCTATTACAAATATAACTAAGCTGAGATGTTCCGGACAATTATGGTGTCCTTTTATCAAGGTGTCGGCTGGTCAGGGCGTTGTCCGCTAATATATATGGTAGGCGTAAACTCTATAGACGGAGTTCTTAATTTTCCCGATGAGAGTTACAATCTCCCGCTGACGGGGCATTCTTCCTTATTGAATTATTATATGATGAAAGGATATTAAATTGTATCATGAAAAATAGTTTTTATGCAATACTTTTTCGCCAGCGATATATTAAACGCTGGGGACTTATGAGAAATACAAAGGAAGAGACACTTGAAGAACATATTGCTGAAACGGCAATACTTGCACACGCTCTTGCTTCTATAGGAAATGAAATATTAAATATTCCGGCAAACGCTGACCGTGCAGTTACACTTGCTCTCTTCCATGACGCAGCCGAAGTCTACACCGGAGATTTACCAACTCCCGTAAAATACTACAATCCTGAGATAAGTAAAAGCTATCGTCATATTGAAGAAGAAGCCGCGCGCAGAATTTGCACAACTCTTCCGGAGCAGCTTCGGCCTACCTACGAAAAAATTATGGGAATTGGCAGTGCTCAGCTTGATGAAGAAGAAAAGCATCTTCGCACGCTGGTGAAAGCTGCAGATAAGCTCTCGGCTTATATTAAATGTCTGAGCGAACAGCGGTCCGGAAATAAAGAGTTTGACTCAGCTGCACAGAGTATACGAAAAGCAATTGATGAATATGGCTCTCCGGAGCTTGACTGGTTTATGGAAAACCTTTTAGACGCTTTTACTGTAACTCTTGATGAAATCGGATTTTAGTAAGCATTGCTTTAAGATAATTCATTGGCATATAGAATATCTTTTCTGCTGATTAAAGATCTCTGAGGTTTTAACTGGGCTGGATGCTTGGCCTAATATCAGTACGAAACAATAGGTATCTGCAATAGTTTTTAGGAGAAATTTTGATGAATATAACTTAGGCAAGATGTCCCGCCATTAAGGCTGCCGCCTTAATGGCGGCGGGTTACATTTCACCATTTGACGGGGCAAGCCACTTATTGAAAAGATGCCCGCAGTGCAGTTTATTGCGGACATCTTTTTTAGTTAAAACGGACGATTTTATGTGCAATTCTATAGAACATTATACTTAAGTATCGTCCAAGTCGCCCTGGAATACAGAGAAAAACAAGAAGTTTATTATACTTAAGCTTCTTTACTATTCGGGGATATTTCTGGCTGCACCGCTGCCACATTGCAAACATCTCTTTGTCGCACTCGTCGCTGTTTCCAAGTCTCGTGAAGAGTGTTCCAAGAGACATCATAAGCCACAGCTCATGCCACATAAAAGCTCCCAGCTTGGGATTTTCTTTCTTTATTCTGTCAACATCATACAGTTCAAATACCTTTTCAGTAACGATCCTCTGGTTTCCGGCTTTTTTTATAAGCTGAGACTCCGAAACAGACTGTCCCTCTCTTCCGATCAGGTAACGGTAAAGGTCAACATCAAGATAACAAATTCGTTTAACCTCAGGCAGCGGAACGTAAATGAAAAGGTTGTCCTCATATGAAATATGTTTTGGAAGCTTATAATTCTGCCTCTTAAGAATTTCCGTTCTGAAAATAACCGAATGCAGAGTAAGATACTGTTTTAAGCTGAACCGTTTAGTCTGATGCCATGACACAATCTGCCCGTTCATCGGAAATACATTTGCATACCTAATTCGCTTGTTTTTACGTCCGTCCTCGTATTCATATACGTAATTGGAAACAAGCATGTCAGCTCCGCCTTGCTTTTCCAATTCTTCAAGATTGTCGATGACAGTACGAAGCGCTGTTTTATCAACCCAATCATCAGAGTCTACAACCTTGAAATAAATTCCCTCAGCATGTATAACTCCTTGATTAATTCCTTCGCCGTGTCCGCCGTTCTGCTGGTGAATTACCTTTACAATCTGAGGATATTTCTCTTCGTATTCATCGGCAATTTTTCCGGTACTGTCTGTTGAGCCGTCATCAATTATAATTATTTCTATTTTCTCTCCGCCATCGAGCAAGCTGTCGACTGAACGCCGCATATATGCTGCCGAATTATAGCACGGCACAGTAACGGTCAAAAGTTTCATCTTAATCCCCCATGCTGCTCAACGGCAGCTTCAAATAATTCATGTTTATATTGTAAGCAGCTGAAAATAGAGCCCTTAAAATATATAAAAAAACATATTTATATGTATGATAACATGATAGCAAAAATATGTCAAGACCGATAAATGTGTATCGTGGGACAATCGCCGGCACTGTAATGCTTGGCTGACAGTATACAAGTCGTAAATAAAAAATAATAATCTATTGATTTTTGTTTAATAATATGATAGAATAAAATAAAAAATATGAAAGGTACGAATTGATGCTTCTTGCCGTGAATATAGAAAACTCAGAAATTGTTGTAGGATTCATACAGGGAAGACGGATTTGCCGCCGGTTCAATCTCGGTGTAGATTCTGCAAGAACAGGCGATGAATACTCTCTACTGTTATCGAAAGCTTCGGAAATGAATGGCTGCTGTCTTGAAGATGTTAATTCGGTCATAATTTCCTCCGTTGTACCTTCTATAACTGAAAAGGTTATTGAGGCTGTTTCAAAACTTATAAAAGCACAGATAACCGTGGTTGGTCCTGGAATAAAAAGCGGATTTTCGATTAAGCTTGACAATCCCGCTGAGCTTGGAGCGGATCTTGTTGCAAATGCGGCAGGAGCAATAGAAATGTTTGGTTACCCTGTAATAATTGCGGATTTTGGAACAGTAAACGCAGTTTCTGTAGTAGACAGTCATAAGAATTATGTCGGCGGCTGTTTGTCTCCGGGAATTCGTATGAGCCTGAATGCACTTTCCACGGCAGAACTTTTACCTGGCGTAGAGGCTGAAATGGGTGTGCCCCTTATAGGAAAAAATACGTGCAGCTGTATGCGCGCTGGGGTAATACGCGGAGCGGCACTTGCCGTAAATGGATTTATAAGAGAATATAAAAGGGAATTCTCGCTGCCGGAGAACACCTGTACAGTAGTAACAGGAGCTCAGGCAAAAAACATACTTCCGTATCTTTTGCCAGGTGTAAGACATGTGCCTGATTTGACCCTTATGGGACTTGCTGCGATTAATGATATAAGCCGCAGAAAACATTATGATTGATTTATGAAGACGGTAATAATTGCCGAAGGAATGAAAGTATTGTGAAAGCAAACTTTACATTTAATGTACCGGCATATTACATATTTTATTTTATTTGCGCCGTATCCGCATATTATAGCGGAACGACAGTAAGGAGGCTTGTATGACAACAAGCAAAAAAGGATCATCAACCTTAAAAATGGTGGAACTTGCCATTCTTTCGGCAATTATAATCGTGTTTCAGCTTTCAGGAACTGCAATTAAGCTGGTGGCATTTGGAGGAACTAATATCAGTCTTGTACTGATACCTATAGTTCTCGGTGCTGCTCTTCTGGGACCTAAAGCAGGAGCGTGGCTTGGATTTGTTTTCGGTGCAGTGACATATTTGATGGGTGTATTCGGCGCTGACTATTTTACTTTCGTTCTTTTTACCGATCATCCGTTTCTTACTGCAGTTGTTTGCTTTGGAAAAGCAGTTCTTGCCGGTTTGTGTGCCGGACTTGTATACAAGGCTATAAGCGGCAAGCATCCGTATTTTGCAATATTTGCATCGGCCGGAATTGCTCCGATCGTAAATACAGGTTTTTTTATTCTTGGGGCGCTTACAATGAGTGATACGCTGTCCGCGAATTTTGTATCCGACGGAATGACTCTCATATATTTTCTTATAATAGGCTGTGCCGGAATTAATTTTATATTTGAATTTGTGCTTAATTTGATTGCAGCGCCGGCTTTGTATCGTATTATTACCGCCGTGTCAAAACGATTTAAAATATAATTTAAAAATTACAGAATAAAAAACAAGCTTGCACAGGTCCGTAAAAAACGGACAAAAGACAAAAAGCCCCCTCCTATGGTAGAATAGAGATACAGCTACCATAGGAGGAAATTTTATGCCAAGAGAATACCGACACATCAAGATGTACGAGAAAGAAATCTTCGAACTCAAGGGACAAGGGTTGAGCCAACGACAAATTGCGAAAAAGTTAGGGTATCCATACGAAAAGATGCATGACTTTTTCAAACGGCAAAACCGGAATCAGCGAAAAATTGATTCCGGCGTAGGACTGAAAGTGCCGGGACGTACGCGAAAAGATGGGAAAGAAATGCCTTCATCCGTTCAGCAATTAAGCAAAGTGGCGCAATTACAATTCGAACTATCAAGCAAAGAAAGATATATCAAAAGATTGGAAATGGAGAATGAACTGATGCGGGATTTTCTCTCGCTTACAGAAAGGAAGTGAAGACAAGCGTAAAATAGATGGCGATCTACCGTCACAAAGATAGGTATTCCATAGCGAGATGTGCAGACTTTTCGATGTATCAAGAAGCGGATATTATGGATTTGTATCAAGAATGGATATTCCTGCCAAGGATCAGCCGCTGGTAGAGAGGATCCGGGAGTGTCAGGAGAAATGCGGAAGAACATATGGATACCGCAGGGTGCATATCTGGCTTGACCGGCAAGGGGTACATTATGATCCAAAAACCATTCTGCGAGTTATGCAGAAATACAATCTGCTATCTGTCGTGAGAAGAAAAAAGTATCGCAATTACGGGAAATATCTGCACCGATACCCAAACCTATTGAGCAGAAACTTCAAAGCAGAACGGCCGAATCAAAAGTGGGTCACGGATATCTCTTACATCAAGACCGGACAAGGAACGCTATATCTATCCGTCATTCGCGATCTATACAACAACAGTATTGTGGCGTACAAGACCGGAACGGAGCAAAACATCAATCTGGTGCTAAGTACCATTCGTGCTGCCAAACGCAAAGAAAAAGTCACTGCAGAATTGCAGCTCCACAGTGACCAAGGTTTTCAGTATACATCCCATGCGTACTTTAAGCTAACTCAATCATACAACATTACGCCGTCAATGTCAAGACGGGGAAACCCATATGATAATGCTTTAGCTGAAAATTTTTTCTCTATTCTCAAAACCGAGTGTATTTACCGCGTCAAGCTCAGAACCTATGAAGAGGCTCGCCTCCTCATAGATGAGTACATTAGGTTTTACAGCAACGAACGAATACAAACCAAAACAAAACTGACCCCACTGGAACTGCGAAGTCAGTTTGTCGCTTAGATTTTGTTTTTACCTACCATAAAGGGTGTTTTTGTTCTGTCCGCTCAATTTGGTGCAGCGCAATTTGGTAGGAGAGAGCTTGTTTTTTATTATTACTTGATGTTTTGACTACCTGAATAGGCATTCCAGTCACTTATTATTTATTGAAGCTGAAAATTATTTTTTATAGCTGATACTCATTTTTTATATTTCCGTCCATATCCTTCCATAAAAAACTATCGTTTTCATATATCATATACCCATGATGACTATTTTCCTTTGGAATTGAGACAGATCCCGGATTCATATATACATAATTTTGGTGCAGTGTACATTTAGGAATGTGGGTGTGTCCGCATAAAAGGATATCTCCTTTTGAGAGAGGCGGCAAATGTTCTTCATTATAATTATGTCCATGTGTCATGTATATTACTGCTTTACCGATTGTAATAATGGCATAATCTGCAAGAATAGGAAATTCTAACACCATTTGATCGACTTCCGAATCGCAGTTTCCCCGAACGCAAAGAATTTTACTTTTTAAGGGGTTAAGCATTGAAATGACATCCACAGGAGAATATTCTTCAGGCAGACTGTTTCGCGGCCCATGGTATAGTAAATCACCTAAAAGGAGCAATTTATCTGCTTTTTCGGATTGATACCGGGACAGCAATTGTTTGCAGTACAAGGGCGAGCCGTGTATATCTGAGGCAATCATAAACTTCATCTTTATGATAATTCCTTTCTGTATTATTTAAACTGCTGTAATAGTTTCTAAATCTTACTAACCATTAAAGTTATTAGCCGCTTTGAGGCATATCAATATATTCAACTACGGTGTTTTCCGGAAGTCCGGCAAGCTGAAGCATCTTAATTTCATGATATCTGTTAGATTCCTGGTATGTCATAACATAACTGTAAGTACTGTTATTTAGCTTATATAATGTGAGTGTTCCGTTTCCGTCGTAATTA
>CABPZV010000083.1 GCA_902462015.1 uncultured Eubacteriales bacterium
CTTCTGACACGGTGAATATTTCTGTACAAAAACAAATCACGGCTTTCAGTAATATTCATGCTTCCTGATTTAATATAATTTGCAGCGCCTCTCTGAATACGGACAGATTTGAGTTTTGATGCCATTACACAAATACTTATCATTGCAAAAACAAAGCCAATAATAATCGCATAAAAAATCCATTTTACTGATAACGGTTTTCGAGGAAGGCTCCCTCTGTCATAAGGCGCGCTTGTTTTTATATGCTCTGCAAACTTATCACACTGGTCGGCATAAATATTAAATGCGTCCGCATAATCGCCCCGGCTTAATGACGGAACAATCTGCTCGCCTATGTAATCAATTCCGGCATCGGTAAATATGTATATCCCATTTCCTGACGTTGATAACCAGTAATCCCTTTGTTCCATGCTTACAAGAAGAAGTATTCCGTCCCTTGTATCTCCGTATCCGTAATTATTATAGTCAAAAAAGTCATCTGCGAATTCCATAGGCGAATAATCATATAATGTATCTGTGGTTACAACTACTATATCTAACTTCTGTCTGTTACTTATTTCTTCCAATCTGTTACTAAGCTCTGCCGTCTCACTCTCTGACAAAAGATTTGCAGCATCAACCACATATTTTTTAGAATCCGACGCATATACAGGAGCCGCAAACAAAATCATAAGGGAAAATGCCATTAAAAATAAAGCTATTCTCTTCATCATCTGCCCCCTCATATTATTCTGACAAACCATAATATCCAAAAAAGTGCATAAACAATAACTGCAAATAATCCGGTAAGCGCAAAACCCATCTTAACTGCTTTACCCTTATCAACCGGCAGATTGCCGACAAACTTTCCGGTCTGTCCATTCATTGCAAATGTATATTTTACGCCATTCCACGTAGTATTAAGAAGCCATACCGGATATAACGCATATTTTGATATACCTTTAGAAAGCTGTATTCCCGAAGCTTCAGCAGTCACTGCAGCGTATCCCGAAACCGTATTTCTGAATGAATCTTCTGTAGAAACCTTTACACGCTCATTCGCACGGTTAATGCTGTCTTCGGCTGTAACGTCATATTTGTCAGCCATATATCCTGCCATATATGCTGTCTGGAACGGTACAGCCTGCGAAAAATCAAACGGCTCAATTGACTCCATCAAATCGTCCGGCATTTTACTTGAACCATCTACCGGAACCCGTTCAAATGTAAGCGTTCCACTCCTTATTATTGCATAAAAACACGTTTCTGTATAATTATACTTACTGTCGCTCCATCCACGTACTCTTGTTGCCCTATATCTGATACTGGCATTTACATCCGTATCAAACAGCCAGAACGGAACGTATACTCCCTTTATTTCATCAATATGATTCTGACTTTTAAATACCGACGGAAGAAGCCTTTTCCCTGATAAATGCTTCTTAAATTCTTCTTTTGCCGCCTTCTTATCTAATTTGAACGGAATGACATAATCCGGTTTCAGTATTCCCGAAAACTGCTCCATCATAACAACAGGATTATCACAATATGGGCATTTGGAAGCTGCCATAGCGGCGTCCCCTATAATCTCGCCGCCGCATGACTTACATATGTATGAACGAAGTCCGCTTTTTTCATCCTCCTGCCACTCATTTTCCGTGACATTTTCCCAATGCATGTCATCTTCCGGCATACTGTTCAGTTCTTCATCATACTGCTTAAGTGTGTCCATCTCAAATTCCGTATCGCAATATGGGCACTTCATTTTTTGTATATTAATATTAAATTCTATAGCGCCGCCGCAACAGGGGCATTTATATTCCTGAATATCAGCCATTATATATTCCCTCTATATTCATTTTACGGTCTCTTTGCACCGCAATTCTGACAGAAATTCCCCTTATTAACAGTTCCGCATGAACATCTCCACTCGTCTGATACAGGCTTTGCCGCGCCGCATACCGAGCAGAAATTCCCGTTTGCCATAGCGCCGCATGAACACTGCCATCCTGCCGTATTCTGCTGCGCCGCTGAAGCTGCCTGCGCCGCCTGCTGCTGTCCCATTGCAAATAAATCTCCTGCATTTATTCCTCCTGCCGAATTAGCCATTCCCATACCCATAAATCCTGTCATGGCTCCTGCAGGATTGCCTGCGGCTGTCTTCATTGCATCAGCCTGTGCTCCTGCCAAAGTAGCAGCAGCCATTGTCGGGTCACGCATAATAGCTGTTCTCTGCGCCTGCTTAATCATCTCGGCATCTTCATCAGGAAGCGTAACCGAACCAATCGCAACGCTTACAAACTTAAGACCTCTAAGTTCACCCCATTTTGCATTTAAAGCGTCATTCATTGCTGCTTCAAGTTCTGTATTATGTGTCACTATCTGATTAGGCCTGAGCTCGAGCTCGGAGAGTTTTCCGAATGCCGGCTGAAGCGCACTGATAAACTCTGTTTTAAGCTGTCCGTCAATTTCTTCCCTTCCATACTCATTTTCTATATTACCGCATACATTTGTATAAAAAAGAATCGGGTCTGTAATCTTGTAAGAATATACTCCTGAGCATCTGACTGAAACATCAACATCAAGTCCGATTTTAGAATCTACTACACGAAACGGAATAGGATTAGGCGTACCGAACTTATTATCAATAATTTCTTTTGTATTAAAATAATAAACCCTCTGGTCCTTTCCCGTATCTCCTCCGTAGGTAAAACGCTTTCCGATAGTTTTAAATGTATCTATAATTCCTTTTCCAAGGGGACCTGCAAAAATACTTGGTTCTGATGACGAATCATATGTAAATTCACCCGGTTCCGCACAAACCTCAACAACCTTGCCCTGTTCGACAATAATCATACATTGACCGTCGGCAACAGCAATTCCGCTTCCGTTAGAAATGACATTATCATTACCTTTTGTATTCGATGAACGGCCGCTTACCTGCTTTTGTCCTTTTACAACAAGCACATCATTATCCAATGCATCACAACTAAAGAACTCTTTCCACTGGTCCGCTAAGGAACCACCTAATGCTCCTAATCCTGCTTTAATAAGCCCCATACCTTTTCTCCTTTCATGTGCACTAAACAGTAAATAAATACTTAAGCGCTTTTATAAATATATTGTAATATATTTTACAATATTCCTCAAGAAATTTCATTAACAAAACTCTCCGGTTTTACCGTCATTTCTACCCATGCAGGGATAAATCCGCTCTTTACTGCATTACGCACAGACCTGATATTAGACCATGCCGAGCAATAAAAAGGTACTTTATCTCTTTTCAGAATTTCTACAGCTAAATTACTTGTAAGTGCAGCTGCTATTCCTTTCCTTCTGTATTCAGGCAGCACATCCACACCAATCTGCCACATTGTATCGCAATCTGCTGAACAGCCTGCAAGTCCAATCAATTTTCCGCAGTCATATGCTCCGACACCGAGAACATCAAGCTCTTTTCTGTCTTTACATAATGCATTACTCCACTCAGGCTTATACAGTTCTGCAAAATCAGGCTGCTTTAAAAGTCTCAATTCATAATTACATGGTAATGCACGTAACTTTTCCATATCCGGCAAATAATATTCTGCCATAAAACATACTTTTTGACCTTTTTTTAATAGTCTTTCATTAAGCCAATGCATATTAGGAGTTTCAAAACAATGGTAAAACTCGTATTTATTTATATATTCTTCAACGATTTCCCTGTACTCGTCCCGTACTGATGCAACGATGTTATTTCCATAAGAAACAAGATTACATGCAATAGGCTCTTTATAATATTTACGTGCATTTTTTCCGACGCCAGACCGGACAATTACATTATTGCCGCAAAGAAAATCTGAGGCTTTACAGTTAATATCCAATGCCGACTGCTCCATAGCTGTCCGCAGTATTTCTTTATTATCCACCAAAATCAGACCTCATCTTTCTGTGTTTTCATTAACTTTTTACTTGTATATTTACATTGAATTAACTATCTATTCAAAGATTTTCCCAATCAATTTTATCTTTCTTATAGAAAAACTCTCTATCGTGCTCATTAATTTCACGAATCACTTTACATGGATTACCATAAGCTACTACGTTTGCAGGAATATTCTTTGTTACAACGCTGCCTGCTCCAATAACCGTATTTTCTCCAATCGTTACTCCGGGAACAATCACAACATTACTACCAATCCATACATTATTTTCTATATGGACATCTCTGTTATATTGAAGCATTCTATCACGAAGTTCAGGAGTAATCGGATGATTTGCAGTTGCAACAGTTACATTTGGACCAAACATAACTTTATCTCCAATATAAATATTGCCATCGTCCACTAAAGTCAGATTAAAGTTCGCGTACACATAATTTCCCATAAATACATGTCTGCCACCCCAATTTGCCCTAAATGGCGGTTCAATATAACAACCCTTTCCAATACTTCCAAACATCTTCTTTAAAAGTTCTTCTCTTTTTTCAGATTCAGAAGGTCTTATTGCGTTAAAATCATACAGCAGTTCAAGGCACCCCTCCTGTTCCTTCATAATTTCAGAATCTCCAGGATTATAGATTAGTCCTTTATTCATTCTTTCTCTTTCCGTCATTATACTTCCTCCTTATCTGCAAAAATTAAAATATGGCATTCCGCTTATTACTGCGAACTGCCATATTAAAATATATCCACTGTCATAAACTACATAAATGCCTGAGCTTTCTTTTTCCAACTGCCCTTCAAATAGAAGACTGTCGTAACCAGCGCGCCAATAAGCCATGAGCAAAGCAATGAAATAAAAATACATTCCTGTCTGCCATTAGGAAATGCTTCACTTCTTGTTATATAAGCAATTCCGTATGCTACCGGCACTCTCACTACAATTGTAGTAAACAGAGAAATCCACATTGGAGTCATCGTATCTCCGACGCCCCTCATTACGCCTGATAAACTTTGAGTCACCGCCATTGCAATATAGCCTACTGCAATAATTCCCATCATATTGCGGCTCAATTCCACTAATTCAGTAGTATTCGTAAAAATTCCCATCAACTGCTTGCCAAAAATTAAAATCAGACTCGTAAGGATTGTTGTCGTTAAGACTGCAACAAAAGTCCCCTGCTTGGCGCCCTTCTTCACCCTGTCAAAAGCTCCTGCCCCTATATTTTGTCCGGCATATGTTGTCATAGCCGTACCAAAGGAAAAGTTCGGCAGCATAGCAAAACCATCGACACGCATGACAATGACATTGGCAGATATAAACATTTCTCCAAAGCTGTTCGTCAAAGATTGTACAACAACCATCGCCATAGAAAAAATTGCCTGCGTTAATCCGGAAGGAAGTCCTAACTTAATAATTTTTCTGGCATACTTTTTATTCCATTTTATATAACGAAATTTAAGCTCAAAAATATCTGTCATTTTTGTCATTCGCAGAAAACAAAGCAGAGCAGATACCGTCTGGGCAATCACGGTTGCCCATGCAACACCGCTGACACCCATTCCAAATTTCGCTACAAAAAGTAAATCCAAACCAATATTAAGAACCGTAGATATCAGCAAATACACCAAAGCGGAAAAAGCATCCCCCAATCCACGAAGCACACCACTTAAAATATTATAATAAGCACAGCCTACAATACCGAGAAACATAATCATTAAATATGAATAACACCAGCCGATAATGCTGTCAGGCGTATTCAGCAATTTCAGAAGAGGGTGCACCAAAAACAGTGACAAAACCATAATAATAACAACCGCAATTGCTGTCAGTAAAATACAGTTTCCCACAGTGTAAGAGAGCTCTTCTTTTTGCTTCGCACCAAAATATTGCGCCACCATAATACTGGCGCCCATACTAATTCCGATAAATAATACAAGCAGCAAATTTAAAATCGGCATCGCACTACCTACTGCAGCCAATGCATTATCGCCTACATACTGCCCTACCACGATACTGTCAACCGTATTATAAAGCTGTTGTGCAATGTTTCCGATTAACATAGGAACCGTAAAACGGATAATTTGTTTCCAAGGTTCCCCTACCGTCATATCTGTTGCCTGAAATAGTTTTCTTATTCCCTTCATTCTTTTGTCACCTCATACTTTATCTTACCTTGGTAATGCAAATCTGCATTATCAAAAAAAATGACGCGCCGGCACCAATTTGTACCAGCGTATTGAATAACACTTTATGACAATAAAAAATGAATGTCAAGTGTAAATTTCCCTTAATTTATAAAACTAAAATTACTGTTCATGCATAACCCGGCAAAAAAAATATTATCTCAATTATTTCAGAATATTTCTCAGCGTTTCATACAACACCTTGACGTCTATAGGTTTTGCAATGTGGGCATTCATACCGTTTGCCAAGGCTTCCTTTTTGTCTCCGTCAAAAGTATTTGCAGTCAGCGCAATAATCGGAATTTCGGCTAAATCTTTGCTTTCAAGGCTGCGGATTTCCCGTGAAGCCTGATATCCATCCATTACCGGCATCTGGATATCCATCAATATAGCGTCATAGTATCCTGCCGTAGAATTTCGGACCATTTCTACTGCAATCTGTCCGTTTTGGGCTGTCTCTACCGAAAAACCTACCTCACAGATAAGTTCTTTAGCAATTTCCATATTCAGTTCATTGTCTTCAACCAAAAGCACCCGTTTGCCTGAAAAGTCATTTGCGGATACAGTCTCGATTAAAGTCTGTTGTTCCTGCTGTACCATCTCCTGCTCTTGCAATTTGAAAGTGAAATTCAATACAAATTCAGTTCCCTTATCAGGCTCACTGAATACCTGAATGGAACCGCCCATCAGGTCAACGAGATTTTTGGTGATGGACATACCAAGACCGACGCCCTGTGTCTGACTCACGGTAGAGGTATGTTCACGCTCAAACGGTTCAAAAATATGAGACAAAAATTCCGGTGTTATTCCGATACCATTATCCTTTATATGTATCTCATAAGCAGCATATTCGCGGATTGCGCACATATTCTGGCTCATCGTGACCAGAATACTGCCTCCCGTCTTGTTAAACTTTACAGCGTTGTTTAAAATATTGAACAAAATTTGACTTATACGGATATTGTCACAATAAACCCATTTGTTTTTTACATCTGACATATCAGTCTGAAATATGAGATGTTTTTTGTCAATCTCTGTCTGTAGAATATTCCGAGCCTTTTCAATACATTCTTCGAGATTGCAGCATTCCTCTGTCAGCGTGACCTTTCCGTTTTCAATCTTTGCCATATCCAGAACATTATCAATCAAATCCAACAGATGTTTGCCTGATATCTGAATCTTTTCAATACAATCTGTCAGCTTGGCAGCATCGCCTATACTGCGCCGGGCGATTTCTGCAAAGCCTAAAATAGCATTCATCGGGGTGCGGATATCATGCGACATATTGAACAAGAAGGTGGTTTTTGTACAATTCGCCTCCTCTGCATGTTTCAGGGAATCCATAAGAAGAAGCTGCTGTTCTTTCATACGTGCATTGATGGCTGCCAGTTCCTTTGCACGCTGCTCGGTTGCAATCTGCTCCGAATGTTTCAGACTCAGAATATGATTTCTGCGCAACAGAAAAATAATCAACAGCAGACTAATAAGCAGTATGGTCATTGCAAAACGATAGCGGTACATCATATCCCATATGGTAAACTGATAGGTATTTTCGGCTGTCTCTTTAATAATAAGAAAGGAAACCTGATTCTTATCGAGACCGGCAATACCTTTATTTAAAATAGACAAAAGAAGTGAGATATCGCCGGATATAAAATTTTCTTTGTCTTCGTTAATTGGCACTAGACAAGCAAGGCACTGACTGTCACCGATAGATGCCGTAGCCACGATTTGCAAATCTTCGTATATGGGCTTGCACAGAATCCTTTCCATCGTATACTGATTTTGCAGAACAGCATCTGCCTTGCCGGAAAGAAGTGCGGATAATGCATCCTCTGTAGAGTCATAAAATAATATCTGAAACATCGGATACTGCTCACGGATAACTTTTTCAATCGTCTGTGAACCGGAAGCAACTGCAATAGTCATTTTGCTATCAGGCCGGAATACCACTCCTTTTTTGCACACAAATACTTTTTCGGCATGTAAATAAGGTTCCGTCATAACAATACCTGAGGAAAGCTTATTTATCTCATGGTACTCTACACCTGCAACCATATCTATCTGCATCTTCTGCAAATCTTCATATGTAATATTTCCGGAAGGCAGCGCCTTATAGCGGAATGTAAGACCGGTTGTTTCAGATATCATATTTAAAATATCAATGGTGACGCCTTCAATCTGTCCCGTTTTTTCATTCTGAAATAATAAAGGACAATTTTGAACCGGACATCCTATTATAATTTCACCTGACTGTTCACGATATGCTAATTCTTCTGCCGAAAGCTCTATTGTTGTATTTTCTGTGTCTGCCGGTGCGGCAGGTGCGGCAAATGCATCTGTCGGTAAAATCATGACACAGCACATAAACAGAAAAACAAAAATCATTTCTAACTTAAAAAATTTATTTATATTCATAGCATATCACCTTTTGAGACAGTATTGGAATACTATTACTATATATCAAAATGGGACATACTGCAAATCAAAACGAACTTCTTTTTATCTATATCCCTGATTTCTTCACAGGATGCCTGATTACCGTCTTCAACTTTTCAGGCGCTACGCGTCTGGCGTCACTCAAATAAATCTCATGATGAAATCTTTTATCTGTAATATCCAGTTCATAACCCTCACAAATCATGAAATCATGCATCATTTCAATTGTAGCCGGTTCATCATCATATGAGCCGATATGCATACACTGAACGCATAAACCCTCGTCATAGGTAAGAAATTCTACTTTTGAAAAATCTTCTTTCTTTTTCTTTGCAGCTTCTTCTATCGCCCAGTCAAAATCTTCTTTTGTAACAAAATCCGGCAGTCTGATAATTGAAATGAAATTAAAATCCTCTTTCCGACTGTAATCAATCCCTTCCGTATTATTCTGCCACCAAAAACCTTCCAGCGGCGGCACGACATAATCAAAGTATCCTTCAATCTGATGATTTCCTTTTTTACTCATTTTAATTGTAAAAGCAATTCCATAAAGCAAACCAATGGATTGTTTATACTCGCTGTCTTCTGCATTGGGATTTCCCTTTCCCCGAACCGCAATGTAATTCATAGACGGCACTTCCACTATACTTGGTTTATTCTTCGGCATATAAAATTCTTTGTACTCTTTTTTATAATCAAATGCCACCGTACTTTCACCCCCAC
>CABPZV010000084.1 GCA_902462015.1 uncultured Eubacteriales bacterium
ATACGCTATACAGAAAGGCCTGATGCTGCAGCTGCAATGCTGATGGAGGGAAGTGTTGAAATTATATGTGATAACACACCATCCGTTATGATACTTCCGACATCAATTTTTGATTTTCTTCAGGAAAGCGATGATTATTACTTTCCGGCTGTCGTAGGAACATATCTCCGTATTGTAAGGCTTTTGACGATTCTTACCTCTTTGGTTTTACCCCCGCTTTGGTATCTGTTAATACAGAATGCCGAAGGTCTTCCGGAATGGCTGTCATTTATACTGCCTAAGGAAAGTTACTCTTTACCGATATATTTTCAGCTGCTTATGGGAGAACTCATGGTCGACGGACTAAAGCTTGCATCCCTTAATACGCCTAACGCGCTTTCAAACTCGTTCAGCATTGTCGCAGGTTTGATACTCGGTGATTTTGCAGTTCAAATGGGCCTTTTTGTTCCGCAGATTATATTGCTGATATCCTTTTCCGCACTGGCCAGCTTTGCTCAGCCGAGCTATGAACTTGGATATGCAAATAAATTTATGCGCCTGATTACGCTGACATTAACTGCGCTGTTTGGATTATGGGGATTTATTGCAGGATTTATTGTAATGATTGTATTAATTTTGACAAATAAAACCGTACCTGGAGGAAGAGGATATTTATATCCGTTGATTCCGTTCAATTTCAGAGGACTAAAACGTCTTTTTACAAGAGCTACACTGCGTTGAATTAATCAGCTGTATATTGGTCATATTAGCTTATCGAGTGACGGAGAAATACCGAAAAATTCGCAGCACTTATCATATTTTCTGCGAAGAAGGGATTTTTCTTCGTCACTTAATTTTTTGTTTTTTACTGCTCGTAGCAGAACATTTTTAGGAGTGTCGTCCGGGTCTACAAGCTCTGCGGTACTGACTGTGTAGCCTTCCATTTCAAGGCGCGCGGCACGAAGTCCGTCTGTTAGAGCGTCTGCAAATTTTTGTCTGAGTATGGAGCGTCCGTCAAATGCGGCTGATAATTCGTCAGGGACTCTTGCTGTCTGATGAAAAATCTCATGGTGACAGCATGGGGTAGATAAAATAACATCAGCTCCGTATTTTACTGCAAGAGATAGGACAAGATCTGTTGCTGTATCACATGCATGAAGAGACAAAATCATAGAGGGCTTTTCCGGCGGGACAAATTTTTCTACATCTTCACAAATGAAGTGCATACCACGATAATTTAACCTGACAGCAATTTCGGTCTCAAGATTTATAACGTCTTCTTTAAGGTCGACTCCGTACATTCTAATCTCTCTTTTTCTGTACTCTGAGAGATACCAGTAAACAGCAAAGGCAAGAATGCTTTTGCCACAGCATAAGTCGCAGACTGTTAAATCTCCGTTTTTAGGAAGCTCGTTATAAACGTCATCAACCATTTCAAGGAAGCGGTTGATTTGTTTATACTTTGACCTTCGCTTGTCAAGAATACGTCCATTTCGGTCTGTAATTCCAAGCGGATACAAAAACGGAGCTTCCGGAGAGAGAAGATGATTTTTAGCGCGATTGTGTTCGGATATCTTCGATTTTTCTGAAGTTATACCGTATGTAATATTATTTGAAATGTGCACTTTTCCTTTTTTGGAAACCATTGCGGTACATATTCCGCAGGTTGTTATAATATCGCACTGTCTGTTTTCAATCATCAGATTTTCAAGGATACTGCCCAGATATGAAAACCCGGCATTATGGTGAAAAACCTTTCCGTCATTCTTAAACGTTTCAAGCATGACGGAGGGGCCCTCTTCAGGGTATTTATCTTTTTTATCTATATTACAGTTACCAATAAAAAGTGTAAGGATTGTTTTTCTTACGTTTTTGTCATTCGGTTTTGAGAATACTGCTTTTTCAAATATGTTGTTTTTAATGGCTTCTTCAATTATCAGTAATACGGAAGCTGATTCATCATTTTCCGGTGATAATAGGCGGCTTTTTTTAACTGCATTTTTTTGGTTTATTGATTCAAAATCTGTCATTTATTAGTTTTCTCCGTAACTTTTGGCACGGATTTTTCATTAAGTAATTTTTCCGTTTTTGCTTACAAGTCTTGCTGCACTGTCAACCTCACTGTCGTCTATTTTAAAGCTTCCGTCTGAGTAACGGGCTCCAACATACATACCGAAAAGCTTTTCCGATTCATCGTTAAGTCTCAGTTTATGAGACAGCTCATCCGGAGTTTTTGATGCGTCAAAATGAAAACCCTCTTTTATAGATTTTCGTATATACATTGCATATATATATCGAATCCTTGCCTGATTTGTTTCAAGCTCTTTCCATTTAAGCTTTGTTTTTTCTTCTGAATCTGCACGTTTTTTTATTAGACGCTTCAGCGGGTTGTCTACAATAAAGCTTTTTTTGTCTCTGCTGCCGCGCATAGAACCTCTATCAGGAAGTCCGAAAATTTCATGAAGCTTTTTGTATATTTTTTCAATTGCTCCGGATATACCGAGAGCATTCATGAAAATTCTTCCATAGCTGATAAACAATTTTTTGGGAAACAGCTTCCATAAATAGATTAAAAAAAAGATTGCGGAAATAAGCATCAGGACAAAAAATAACTGACGCAGATATCTAAGCTCCGAGTAGTCCTCTCTCTTTGATATATAATACTGAAGATAGTAGAATATAACACTGAGTACTCCGGAAAAAACGGTTTTTATCAGCCTTACTTTATTAAGCTTATTAAATTTATCCGAGAATTTATCTTTCATTGGTGCGGTAATTCCTCTCTTGTGCGGCCGGAGTTTTTTCTCCTTCTGCTTTTGGGATTTGAAACAAAGGACGTATAAGACTGTTAGAAGTATATATAACTTAGGCAAGATGTCCCGCCATTAAGGCAATCGCCTTTAAAGCTGCCGCCCTAATGGCGATCGCCTTTCAGGCGGCGGGTTAAATTTCACCAAGTGGGAGATACAATCTCCCACTGAATGGCTCTCACGTCATTTGACGGGGCAAGCCTCTAATTGAATTATATAGAGGTATAAAATACATGAAGCTAAATACTTTTCTGTTTATCTTTTTATTCTTTTTTTCGGCTTGTTTTGTCCCTTACCGTTTTTCTCTTTTAAATCGTCTCCCCGGTACCATTTCATGCGCGCTTCAAAATCTTCTTTTTCTCGCAAATTGCTTATATGTTCAGAAAGATTTACTACGCATACAGTGTTTTCAAGCATTCTGAGACTATAAAAAAGTCTCTCCATATCAGCATCGATAAAAGGAGTCAGAACATATATTTCTGTTTCTGAAAGACCGTTCTTTATATCCTGTTCAATGATGCTGTGAAAGGAAATGCCGGCCCGGTTTCTTACTTTAGCAAGCTGTTTGAGTATTTCGACAAGGTGTGCGTCTCCGCTTTCGATAGGAAACCGGAGTGCATCTTCTCCGTCTACGGTTACAGGATTTGAAGCAAAGCCTGCCCGGTGTCCGTTGTAGGCCGCTTCTCTAATCATATCAGACGCGTATGACATGCCAAGCTCCATCATTTTGTTGTACGTCGGAGTGGCTATTGTTTCACCTACAGATGTCTGAAAGTTCAGATAGACCATAAAAGTCCTGTTTGAGCAGAAATCACGGCTGTTTACCCGAAAATCCGATATATTTGTCGCTCCGGTTTTAGCAGTTGCTTTGAAATTAATACTGTTGAACGGATCTCCGGGAGCATACTGTCTTATTCCACTGAAAGAAAACGGATCGTTAATCAAATGTCTTCTTGACAGGGAATCTCCCTGATAGACATTGACCGGTTCCGCGCGGTCTGACAGCGGAATAATCCGCGGATATATGTAAAGCTCAGCCGGGGCGTCTATATATCTTGTGTTTTTGTTGTAATAAATGCTCACGGTTTCAAGAGTATAGTAGCCGCGGTTAGCACAAAGTACCTCGTGAGAACGCTTTATCTGCTGAAACGGCATTATTGTAAACCGGCTGACATAGTACTGCATTGCTTTTTTGGGATCGAATTCACAGTCTTTGATACGTATGCCGTTATAATAATAGCTTTCAATACCTACTGCAAAAATCGGCAGCAGAGTCGGATTATAGAGCGTTTCCGTCATGATTACGTGTTCGCCCTCATAAACTCCGGTTTCGGAAAAGCTTCTTGAATATACAAGCTTTCCAATCATAGCTTCACGAAGTTTTAAGTATAACCATACAATAAACAGCAAAAATGCAATAATCAAGGCTGCGGCAAAAATATACTCGGCATTTCTGACTATAAAGTTTATAAATTTCATTTTCCCGACCAGGCTCCGAGTGATTTTTCTGTCGGAACCGTTGTTCTGTCAAGTATGTCATTAATAACGGTTTTCTGAGCGTCCTTTCTGATACGTGCGGAGCTTGAAAGCATGAGACGGTGAGCCAGAACAGGAACCGCTGCCTTTTTGATATCGTCCGGTTTTACAAACGTTCTTCCGTCGATTGCGGCAAAGCCCTTTGAAGCTCTGACAAGACTCTGCGAACCTCTCGGACTTACACCCAAAAGTACATTTTCATATTCTCTTGTCATTTCGCAGATCGTAACTATATAGTCAATGAGATCGCGATGTATGAAAATTGAATTTAATTCGGTCTGAGCCGAAATTACATCCTCCCTTGAAACGACAGGCTTTAGATTCTCTATCGGATTCGAAGCGTCAAACCTTTCTATAATTCCGATGCCTTCTTCATGGGAAGGGTAGTTCATAGAGGCTTTGATAAGAAAACGGTCGAGCTGAGCTTCAGGAAGGGGATATACACCGGCATTTTCGACAGGATTCTGTGTTGCTACGACCATAAACGGTTCCTCAAGGCGGTACGTCTTTCCGTCTATAGATGTTTGATGCTCTTCCATACATTCAAGAAGTCCGGACTGTGTCTTAGGCGTTGCGCGGTTGATTTCATCCGCGAGAAGAATATTTGAAAATACAGGCCCCGGAACAAATTCGAATTCTGATTTTTTAATATTAAAGTAGTTGATTCCAGTTATGTCTGACGGAAGTAGGTCAGGTGTAAACTGTATTCGCTTGGAGCTGCAGTCGATTGACGCCGCGAGCGATTTTATAAGCATTGTTTTTCCTGTTCCCGGTACATCCTCAAGCAGCATATGCCCGCCGCAAAACAGCGAAATAATCATAAGATCTATTATTTCCTGTTTACCGACGATTACATGTCCGATATTATTCTTTATCTTGCTGTATGTATCGAAAATATCTGTACTTTGTCTGTCCATTTTTCGCTCCAATCATTTTGTGAATTATTTTTTAAAGCGCGACCGCTTCCATGTTTATTATTATAAACCATAAAATCCATTTTGTAAATAGTAAAATACAATTTTTTTCGTTATATTTGACACAATATTTCTTAAAAAAGCTATTTGTACATGTAATATTGCTGTAACTGTCAAAAGAAATTATTGAAATGAATAATTATTGCATAAAAAATTAATAATCTTGCACTGAAATATATTTATATAAGGTTGACATTTTTTACAGGCAGCTATATACTTATCCTGTATATTTGTTAAAAATTTATATATTCTCCTAATTAAGAAAGGCATGGTTATAACTATGAAAAAAACATCTGTACGTTTTTTGGTGTGTATTTTGCTATTGGCTGTAATTTTGTCTGGATTTACTGTCAGCGTGTCTGCGGCTGATATGACTGCATCGGAAATCAGAAATCAGATAAGTGTTACATACCAGAAGTCAAGAAATTCACGGGGAAGCTCTTTTTCCGGTTACTGCGGCGCATATGTTGGATATCAGCTTTTTCATTTAGGCATAAATAATTCTTATATCGGCAAAAATGGCAATGAAACTTTTAATTACTATAAAAATATGTCATATTCATCGGGCGGCTATAAAATAACGGCTTATCCTTCTTCCGGATATACATTAAAAAATGCTTTGAAACAAATTAGCCAAAATGGTACGAAAAATGTTTATAATATTCTGATTGGACTTAAAAAAGGAAATACGCAATCGTCACAAACGTACGGACATACTGCATTTATTCATGCTATAATAGACGGTACAGTATATTTTTCCGAATCGAGCAATTTGGTTTTGCCGGGAATCGGAACGTTTCCAGAAGGCACCCCTATAAGCTGCAGTATAGACTATTTTTGTGACGCAATCTATATGTGGAACAGTGGATATGCACCTGTTTTTGACGGTTTGATTCATTTTCAGAAGGAGTCAGAGCAGTCTTCTGTATTGACAATTTCAGGTGTAAATTATCCGATTCAAAAGAAAAGCGGAGCACAGTTTGAGATTTTTGGAGTGATTTCTTCTTCGTATGTCCTTGAGAATGCGGAAGCTGTTGTGTATGATTCAAATGGTAAACAAGTGTTGGGAATTGGATCTTATACGCACCATGGACGAAAAGTCTTTAATTTAAATGATTTTGCTTCCGATATGAAGTTTGAGAAACTATCTGTAGGAGAATATACATACAAAATCTATGCACATGATATTAGAGGATATACTGCTATAGTCGAAAAGGTTTTTTCTGTCGGATCTTCCTCTACAACTTCCGGAACTATATCGAAAATTGAAGGAACACATGTCTGTGATTCAATGACAGGTACTCCCTATACATGGGATTCCGGTATTATTAAAAAAATACCGTCCTGCACCGAGACGGGACTTAAGGAATATACATGCATGGAGTGCAAGAAGACAAAAAATACTGTGATTCCTGCGACAGGTCATGATTTTGATACTGAATTTACGGTTGATTATGAGGCGACAGACTATAGTGCCGGCCAGAAATCACGTCACTGCAAAAACTGTTCAGAAATTACTGATATCACAGAAATTCCGATTATACAGGAGGGGGACGTAAACAGAGATGGGGCTGTCGACGCAAGGGATCTTGTAAGACTGATGCGTTTTATAGCCGGAGAACAGGTGGAAATTTTTTCACCGGATGTTAATGAAGACGGTGATGTAAATGTTAAAGATTTGATCCGCATTATGAAATACATTGCACTGGAATGACAAAATTACATATTTTTGGACTTGCAGGAAGCAAAATGTATATGAAGTCAGTTATGACTCAGACATTTTGCTTCTTGTTTTTTTACTTCATTTATTTTTACCGAATCGGTAAAATTCTTATCTGTATATTAAAAATATAAAAAGTTCTTGCATTTTAGGCTGATATGGTATATAATAAAGCGATTAGTGTTATGTATATATCTGCATATATATGCAGATTATGCTATATAAAAAATAGTATAGAAATTAAGGACAATATATGCTTTATGGCTGAAAAGAGTGATATTACCTATACAGATAAAAAACGGTTTTCCGCTTATATTGAAGCAGGGAAAATCGTAAACACTCACGGGGTAAAAGGATCAGTTAAAATAGAGTCCTGGTGTGATACTCCATTGGTGCTTTCGTCTTTAACCAAGATATTTATCAAGAAAAAAAGCGGCGAATACATTCAGTTTGACAAGGAAAGTTCATTCGTCAGCAAAAGACATGCCGTAATTAAGCTTCGTGGAATTGACACACTTGATGAAGCGCTTAAATATAAAGGTGCGCTTGTTTATGCGCTGCGCAGCGATATTCCTCGTGAGGAGGGCGCTGTTTTCATATGTGATTTAATAGGCCTGCCGGTAATTGACGCGGATGACGGAACTGTTTACGGCAGAGTCAGCGATTATGTTTCCTCGTCTGCCCAGAAGATGTATGCGGTGAGCATCATATCTCGTAAAGAGGAACCGCAGGAGACTGAGACGATACGGTATATTCCGGATGTGAAGCAATTTATAGACCGGGTTGATTTGGAGAGCGGAATTTACATTCGCCCTATTGAGGGACTGCTTGATGAGATTTGACGTTATAACTCTGTTTCCGGAAATGATTGAGAATGTTCTCGGTGAAAGTATAATAGGCAGGGCAAGGAAAAGCGGAGCAATTGAGCTGTATTCTCATCAGCTCAGGGACTACAGCAGGGACAAGCATCGCCGCGTCGACGATACTCCGTACGGCGGCGGCAGGGGGATGCTTATTTCTCCGGAACCCGTATGCGACTGTCATGCCGCGGTTTTGAGCAAGGCGCCGGAAATGAGAACGAGGACTGTTTATATGTCTCCTCAGGGGAAAGTTTTTACGCAAAAAAAAGCTGAAAAGCTTGCTGAATATGACCGTTTGGTTGTAATTTGCGGTCACTACGAAGGAATTGACAGAAGAGCAGTTGATGCGGTGGTTGATGAAGAGATATCCGTAGGCGATTATATTCTTACTGGAGGGGAGCTGCCTGCGTGTACTTTGATTGACTGTGTTTCCCGTCTTTGCAGAGGTGTGCTTTCTGATCCGGAGTGTTATGAAAAAGAAAGCGTTTCGTGCGGTATGCTGGAATATCCTCAGTATACAAGACCCGAGAACTTTCGGGGAATGAGAGTTCCTGAAGTTTTGCTCGGAGGAGATCATGCGGAGATAGAGCGATGGAGGCATAAAGCGGCTTTGGAGCTGACGTTAAAAAACAGGCCTGATATGATTTACTGATTTAACGGAGCTTGGTTAGAATATGTTCGGATGACGCCGGCTTGAACTTGAAGGAGAAAAGAGTCATACTTTTTACGGATGGTATTTTATGAAAAATGACAACTCAAATATAAAATCTAAACACAGGCTTGGCGCCTCAGGTACGGTTGCGCTGATGATGCTTGCGACTGTAATTGCAAAGGGACTTGGGCTTTTGCGTTCGGTTCTCATGGCTAATTACTATGGAGCCGGTATGCTGTCAAACGCTTTTTCCGAAGCGTCGCATATACCGCTTACCTTTTTC